>JAZURB010000261.1:0-10638 GCA_045605945.1 Acutalibacteraceae bacterium | reverse complement strand
ATGTTCAATATACCTCGCCGTGTTATACGACGGCATAATAATTGACACGTATTCTTTCATATGACATCCTTCAATGTTCTCGATGATAGCATTTTAAAATGCGGCTTTTTTTAACCGCACCGCACGGCACAAAGCCCGCCTTTTCAATTCCCCGAACAGAGGCGGTATTCTCACTGTCAACAATCATATAAAATGCCGTTGCTTCACACCCGAACCGGCGGCATATATACGTTAACACGCGCGGATAGATACCTTGCCCGCGGTGTGAGGGTCGCGTAAAACACGGGCCGATCTCGTAATCATCCTGCCCTAAAAACGGAAACTTGCGGCATTTCGGAACCACATAGGCGGTATGCACGATTGTCCCATCCGTATCCTTGGCGTACACGATCGTGGCTTTTCCGCGCGTCATCCATTGAAACTGCAACCGCACAACGGTTGTCTTAAAGCTTTTTGTTTCCCCTTCCAGATATACCTGCCGCAGCGTCGGCTTAAACTCGGCAATAGCCGCTTCAAACCGACTGTCGGTTTGGGGTGTTTCGCTATGTTTATCTTTATAATACAGTCGGTTCATCGGCAATCTCCCGCATTTTTAACAAAGCATTGAGTTGGTGTACTTTCCCGATACGGTCGAGCTTGCGAAGCAGCGTCCTAAGCGGATATAAGCACGCAATAACCCATCGAACATCGGGGCGAAAGCGTACATGCAAGTGGCAATACGCCTTGCGAAAACCAAAATATTTTTCCAAGTAGTCTTGAAAAGCGGTTTCATGGTTCACGCTCCGCGAGCCGTCATTGATATATCCGCCGCTGCTTAAAAAGCTTTCGTGCAATTCCAAAACAGCCGCCACCGCTGCGGCATTTGCGCCCAGTCGCTCATAAGCGGGATGCACACGCAACACATTAAAATTCACACATTGCTCCGTCTTGCTCAGCAAGGCATATCCGCACAAGGTCTGCTCGGATACCGAAAACACACCGAGCACCATATACCAATTCCAGGTCTTTACCGCTTGCATAAAGCGGTCTTTTTCAACGGTGGGGCGATACTTTTTATCCCAACCGCCGTAAGCGGCCGTTGTTACGCGAAAGAGATCTTCCGCATGATCCGAAGCGTCAATCTCCTTGACAACAAAATTCTTCTTTCCCTTATTGATCTCGTAGCGCCGTTTTGCTTTTAATGCCGATATATCAAACGGCGTATCCTTGATCACATGCCACCAGTTTGTTTCCGATGCACAATCGTGCGAAGTCGTCCAACGAGCCAACAAAGGCGCACCTTCCATCCGCCAAACATCGCCGTTTTCGATCGGTCGTATGTCGGGATCTATGTGCGGCGGGGTAGTCGGGATCGCAGCATGGTTATAATATGTCCAGCCGTCTATATGCGTTTTCTTACCCATGATTATCTCCTTGCGAGCTCTCTTGCCTCCTGCTGCTTCTCTTCGTAATATTGCTCGGTGATCTCCCCTTTGAGAAGCAGCCAATCGCCGAAGTCGATATCGCTCATCGTTCCCTCGCGGACGATATCGCTCCGATTTAACACCTTGCCGAAGGTTTGCAACACGATTTTTAAATCACCGATAAAGGTCACGCCGCTGTCAATATATTGCAGGTCATATTCAAATTTTTGTTCCCATGTAATGGAATTGCGGCCGTTCACCTGCGCAAGTCCCGTCAAACCTTGGCGCACCGTATGACGGCGACGCTGCTGCGGCGTCATAAACACCATATCGCGCACCAGCTGCGGACGCGGACCGACCAGCGACATATCGCCGATGAGGATATTGACAAGCTCGGGCAGCTCGTCAAGCGAAGTTGCGCGCAAAAAGCGTCCGTAAGCATTCAGGCGCACCTCATCGGGAAGCAGGTTGCCGTTTGCGTCACGACGGTTGCTCATGGTGCGAAATTTAATCAGGCGGAAGATGCGCTCGACACCCGTTTTTTTATCGATTTTTCCCGGTCGCAACTGGGTGAAAAACGGGTTGCCGCCCATCACGACAGCACCGACAAGCATCAAAATCAACAGAACGGGCGAAGCGATCACGAGGGCTGTCAACGCCAGCGTAAAATCCAATATTCGTTTTATGTATTTCTCATACACTGCCAATACACATCCTAAAACGAGAAAATCTACAAATTCATCCAATATAACTTATAAATAATACCATTTCCCCTTCGAAAAGTCAATCATTTCCCGCATCTTCACCGAGAATTCACCTTTGCAACGAACACAACAAGCCTCTATTTTTTCCCTTGCGTAATCTGTCGAAATATGGCATACTAAAAAAGAAACAACCCTTTTCGAGGACGGTGAAAACGGTATGATAATGATCGTTTGTGTTGATGACGGACATGGCTTGATGTTTAATAAACGACGGCAAAGCCGTGACCGTGCGATAGCAGAACGCATCCTTGCATTGTGCGAGGGAAAAACGCTGCGCATGAGTGCGTATTCCGCGCCGCTGTTCGAAGGAACGGCTGTATGTATCGACGACGATCCGCTCGGCAGCGCCGCTGCAGAAGATGCGGTGTTTATCGAGGATCGCACAGCGGTGTTTGATAATGTTTCGCGGTTGATCGTATATCGTTGGAACCGGCGGTATCCGGCGGATACATTTCTGCCTGTTCCCGAAGAACACGGATTTACAAAAGTGTCCTCGAAGGAATTTGCGGGACATTCGCATGAGTGCATCACCGAGGACATCTATGCGAAGCGAGGTGACGGTGCATGACATGGCTTAAAAAGCTGCCCAAACGCTGGGGTTATGTTGCGCTCGTGCTTGTTTTACTGGTCAGCGTCACCGCCTGCCCCGCACCGCGCTACCTGTGGGACGGAACAGGCACTCTCGACGGCACGGTAACGCTCGATGAGTTGCCGCCCTACAGCGATCAATCGTTTGTTATTCTCGAGAATAATTTTCCCCGTTTCACCGAAGCGGATATGACAACGCAAAGCTACGAGCAATACAGTACGCTTGATCGGCTCGGGCGCTGCGGTTACGCTCAGGCTTGCATCGGCAAAGATTTGATGCCGACAAAAGAACGCGAATCGATCACCCATGTCTATCCGAGCGGCTGGGACAATAACCCTTACGACTTTGTGGACGGACAGTATGTGTATAATCGCTGCCATTTGATCGGCTTTCAGCTGACGGGTGAAAACGACAACGAACGCAACCTTATCACCGGCACGCGGTATATGAACACCGAGGGAATGCTGCCGTTTGAAAACCTTACGGCAGATTACATCAAGGAAACGGGAAACCATGTGTTATACCGTGTGACGCCGATTTACGACGGCGACAACTTGGTCGCATCGGGCGTACAAATGGAAGGCTACTCGGTGGAAGATAACGGCGAGGGCGTGTGCTTTCATGTGTATTGCTACAATGTGCAGCCGGGTGTAGTGATCGATTATGCCACAGGCGAAAACCACGCCGAAGGACGCACCACCGCTGCGGAATTTGCCAATGAGCGCGGCGACTATGTGCTGAACACTTCTTCGAAGAAAATCCACCGCCCCGATTGCAGTTCGGTGGATACCATTAAAAGCGAAAACCGCCGCGAGGTTTCGGGCGTTCTTGCCGACCTGATCGACGCCGGCTATGAGCCGTGCGGCGCTTGTTTGAGCAAATAACGAAAAGGGCAGGGACGTCCCCTGCCCTTTTACATTGTGCGCTTGCATTTCGGCAAAATATATGGTATAATATACAAAATTTATTGTTAGGAGGTTTTTTCATTGGCACAAACTGTCAAAAAAGCCGTTATTCCTGCAGCGGGACTGGGTACACGCGTACTGCCCGCATCCAAGGCTTGCCCCAAAGAAATGCTCCCCATTGTGGATAAGCCCGCGATCCAATACATCGTGGAGGAAGCGGTTGCTTCGGGCATCACCGATATCCTCATCATCACCAACCGCGGAAAAGGCGTGATCGAGGATCACTTTGATCATGCGATCGAGCTTGAGGAGCGCCTCGAAGCGGCAGGTCGCCTTGAAGAACTCGAAGAGGTGCGCCGTATCAGTCACATGGCGAATATCTACTTCCTGCGTCAAAAAGAGACTCACGGTCTCGGTCACGCGGTCAATCAAGCCCGCTCCTTCGTCGGCAATGAGCCGTTTGCGGTGCTTTACGGCGACGATGTTGTCATCGGCGAAGATCCTGCCACCGCACAGCTGTGCCGCGCTTACGAAAAGTACGGCAAGGGTGTTGTCGGCATCAAGGAAGTAACTCCCGAACAAATCTTGAAATACTGCTCGCTCGCGGTCGATCCGCTGGGTGAGCGCGAATATACCGTCAGCGATATGATCGAGAAGCCCGCTCCCGAGCAGGTGATGTCGCTGTTCTCGATCCTCGGTCGCTGCGTGCTGCCGCCCGATATTTTCGATATTCTCGACAACACGCCTCCCGGTGCGGGCGGCGAGATCCAGCTGACCGACGCGATGTGCACACTGACCAAGCGCGACGGCATGATCGGCGTGGATTATACGGGCACGCGTTATGACATGGGCAATAAGCTCGGTATCCTGCAAGCGACCTGCGAGGTGGCGCTGTCCCGCCCCGACCTCGGCCCTGCTTTTGCGGAATATCTCAAGGAACTGGTGAGCAAGCTGTGAGTAATCAACAAACCGTGCTTGTCACAGGGGCATCGGGCGGACTCGGCTTGGAGCTGGCGCGATGCTTCGCCAAAGACGGTGCGCATGTGATTCTTGCGGCGCGAAGCGAGCATAAATTGAACGCGATCGCGCAGGAATTCCAAGAACGCTATGGAGTAAAGACGACGGTGCTACCCGTCGATTTGGCAACCGAAAGCGGCGTCACACATGTCATGACATTGCTTGCGACGAAGGGACTCACTGTGGATGTACTGGTCAACAATGCAGGCTTCGGTGATTTCGGTGCATTTGCCGACTGTGATCTCGGCAAGCAGCAAGCGATGATCGACTTGAATGTCAAGGCCGTGGTGACGCTGACCCACGCGTTGCTGCCCGCCATGCGCGAAAAGCAACGCGGCACGATCCTCAATGTCGCCTCTATCGCCGCGTTCCAATCGGGACCGTATATGGCAATTTATTACGCGACCAAAGCGTTCGTGCTGTCCTTCTCGGAAGCACTCGCCAAAGAGCTGAAAAACAGCGGTATCACGGTGACGGCATTGTGCCCCGGTCCCATCAAAACGGGTTTTGAGGATGCCGCGGATCTCGAAAATTCCAAGCTGTTTCGTTCACTCCCCGTTGCAACAGCCGCAGAGGTCGCGCAGTATGGCTACCGCATGGCGAAAAAGGGGAAAACGATCGCGATTCACGGCGCGCTTAACAAGCTGCTGATTTTTAGCGTGCGGCTTGCTCCGCGCAAATTGGTGTCCAATATGATCGTTCGGATACAAGGCTATCAACACAAACAATAAAGGAGTGTATACCCATGAGTAAACTGCGTATCGGTATCGTCGGTGCGGGTAATATCGCCACCAACGCACACCTGCCCGCCTATGAGCAATGCGATAATGTGGAGATCGTCGCGATTGCCGATCTGAGCATCGAACGCGCCAAGGAAGCGGCAGAGAAATACAACATCCCCGCCTATTTCGGCTCGGTGGAAGAGATGCTCGCCAATGCCGAGCTGGATGCCGTTGACATCTGCACCTGGAACAACGGGCACGCACCCGTGTGCATCGCCGCCGCCAAAGCAGGCAAGCACGTTGTTTGCGAAAAGCCGATGGCGATGAGTCTTGCGGATGCCAAGGAAATGGAAGCGGCTGTCAAGGAAGCGGGCATCACCTTTATGCTGGCAGTTCCCGGTCGCTTTAATCCGCAGAATATGTATCTGCGCGAGATGTATGAAGCCGGTGAGCTCGGCGATGTGTACTATGCCAAAGTCGCCAATGTGCGTCGTCGCGGCACGCCTTCCGGCTGGTTTACCGACAAGAAAACCTCAGGCGGCGGCCCTGTTATCGACATCGGTGTGCACAGCATTGACGGTGCATGGTATTTGATGGGTAACCCGAAGCCGACCCGTGTCAGCGCGCAAACCTTTGCGCCCCACGGCGATTATCAGACGCGCGGTGTCGGTCGTTGGCAAGGTATCCCCTGCCCCGACAATCAGTTTGACTGCGAGGATTCGGGTGCGGGTGTTATTCACTTTGAAAACGGTGCAGCCATGCTGTTCGAAGCGACCTGGGCATTCAACGGCCCGAATCACACCGATGTGCAAATCGTCGGTTCCAAGGCAGGCGCGACGCTTGACCCGCTCACCATTTACGGCGAGCGCAACGGTTTCCTCAGCGATGATGTGATCAATGTCGGCGAAGATAACCGCTTTGCCGAGGAGCTCAAACATTTTGCGGATTGCGTGTTGAACAATAAGCCCGTGAAATATCCCGTCGAGCAGGCTGTGCAAATGCAGGAGATGCTTGAAGCGATTTATGAGTCTGCAAAGCAAGGTAAAGAGATCATTCTGTAAGAAGAGAAAATCAGCATTCGGGGAAACCCGAATGCGGATTTTTTTATTAACATAGCAACTTTTTTTAAAATAAGCCATTCAAAAAGCCAATAACGCCCATCCCTGCCGCGAGTTCCAACTGGAAATAGGAGATTTGCAGCAAAAATGCGATGTGGGCTATATCGATAAATACAGAATCGACATGGCGGTTTTCATCTCTACGCCACAACACAGGCCACCGCCCGTATTTCTCGATAGAATCGTGAATCTGCGTGAACATGAAAATACCCATATCCAGAATGTGTACACTAACATTTACAAAGCAAATAACCGACGCCGTTGAGCGAAAAAAGCCCAGCATTAATGTTAACAAAACGCTCAATACAACTAAAATCGTATACAACTTGTTCAAATGATATATAGCACCCATTCCGTATTCTTCATGCAGTGCTTCATACCACCAATAATTTTTATACCCTTTCTTCAACACTTTCATATGCTTTTGGTTTACTTTCTTTACGCTTCGCAGCCACGAATCAACACTAACACGAAACCCAGCGTACGCAACCAGCGAAAGCAACAAAAGCAGCAAAGAAACTATCGAAAACAGCATCATTTCATGATCAAAAAAACCTACTAATGTTTTGTTATACATTAAAGGAAAACTGATCAATATCATTGCCAAACCAATACCGATACCGCCAATAGTTACTCTATGACCCAAATACTGATGCACAAATGCGGCAGGAATATTAAATAAACCAATCCCCAACACAAAGCATCCCAAGACTCCCAAAAACATCCAAGCAAATCCGGGAGGCTCGTTAATTGCGGTAAACAACACAAAGGCTATCATTGGCGTAAAAAAGGAAGCAAGCCCCCACGCCACAATCCACCGATACTTCACTGGATGTATTGCTTTAAAATCATCATCGGAATTCGGCAAGAAAAACCCCCACATGTTTTTCGGAGCACTTTTTGTGAAACGAGGATATACACTTTCTATACCAACCAAATATTCCTGACCATATGCATCACGAAATGTTTGGAACTGTTTACGGAACGAATACAGATTACGCTCACCGAGGAAAATCGTCGGAACATCACCAACCGCTTCCAGATACGCTCTCATTTTTTGCATATCGTTATCGTCAAGCACTTCAAAAAACGTATCGACAATAGTCAACAATAGCTCTTTTTCTCGTTTATGAGCATTCTTCGATATTTGCTTCTTAACAAAACGCAACTCGCCAGCCATCGCGTTTACAACATCCATATCACACACATTGTCAGCGTAGGCTTCGCGCAATCTTATAAATACTCGGTGAAGATCTTTATAAAACTGGTTATTCATACATTTTCCTCATTCTCGATAATACACAGCGCGCTGAACGCCGTTATCAAACACCATGCCGTCGCCCTCGCGCACCCACACGAATGTGCCTGTGTCGGTGGTGAATTCGATGTGCGCTTTGTCGGCGATGTAGGTGCCTTCGGACACCCATTCGTCGGCTTGGTCGAGCATGAAGCATTTGCCGTCCTCATGCAGGATGAAGTAATAGGCGGGATTATCGGCGCTTACCCAGCAGCCGCTGACATCGACCTTCTCGCGGCAACCGCAGCAGCAAAGCAGCAACCCGCCAAGCACGGCACACAGCAAACGACGCATATTCCCACTCCTTTTCTTAAGAAACCTTTACGCAAGCCAATACAGCTGCGCATAGCCGCCTGCAATGCCTAAAGCAGCAGACAACAAAATCACAATGATCGGATGCACCTTTTTGAATACCAAAATAAGCATCACAAGGAAAATCGCCGCCGACAACGCGAACGACACGGTCAGCACCTGATCGAACGACAGTCCTGCAGGGAAGAACACATCGCCCGCCATTGTCAAAATCGCCGAGCCGATTAAGCCGATGACCACAGGACGCAGACCTGTCATCGCGCCCGCCACAAGGCGGCTGGTTTTAAACTTCTCATAAAATTGCGCGACGATCAAAATCACGAGAAACGACGGCAGCACCACGCCGAGGGTGGCACACGCCGCGCCGAGCAGACCGATATCGCCCACTTCCATGCCGACATAGGTGGCGATGTTGATCGCAAACGGACCGGGGGTTGACTCACTGACGGCGATGAAATCGACGATTTGCGAGGATTCCATCCAGCCGTTTTTGACGACCTGCTCTTGAATGACGGGCAGCATCGCATAGCCGCCGCCGACGGTGAACAAGCCGATGAAGAAGAAAGTGAAAAACAGTTCCAAATAGATCATTTTTTCGCCCTCCTTGCCATCACAAGAGAGGTGACGATGCCCGCCGTCGCGGCAGCAACGATAATGAAAATGATATGGATATCGGTGAAGGCGGCAACAACAAAAGACGCCGCCATGACGATATAGCTGAAAAGCGATTTCGGGCATTTTTTATACATCGTCCACAGCGCTTTGACGATGAGCGCCAGCACACCCGCGCGAATCCCTTCGAACGCGAATTTCACCGCCTGCAGTTCGCGGAACTGCGCGAGCACCGCCGAGATCACACAGATGATGGCAAACGACGGCAGCACCGTGCCGAGCGTGGCAGCCGCCGAGCCGAGAACGCCCGCGGTTTTATAACCGACAAAGGTGGCGGTGTTGATCGCGATCGGACCGGGGGTCGATTCCGCGATCGCAATGATATCGAGCATATCTTCAGCGGTGATCCAGTTCTTGCGTTCTACCACTTCGCGCTCGATGAGCGGGATCATGGCATAGCCGCCGCCGAATGTGAACGCGCCGATTTTCAAAAACACATAAAACAGTGTCCATGCGCGCTTTAATTTCTCTTTGAACATGCATGTGTCTCCTTTTTTCACAGGTAATGGCATTATACCCCCTTTGCGCCAAAAAAGCAAGGGGTGCGGCACTTGCATTCATGGGGGATTTTTGGTATGATTAAAGGGTATATAAGGAGTGACGCCAAATGACTATCCGCAAGAACGATTTATACGACATCGCCGTCACAGGCATGACCGCCGAAGGCAGCGGTGTCGGTCATATATTGGAAAACGACGAAAAGGGCATGGCGGTATTTGTGCCGTTTACGGCGATCGGCGATCGCATTCGTTGCCGCATCGTCAAGGTGGAGAAGCGCTTTGCCTACGGCATTGTTGATGAGCTGCTTGTCCCCTCCCCCGACCGCTGTGACAACACCTGCGGTGTGTTCGGCAAATGCGGCGGCTGCGTGTATCGCCACATGACCTATGCCGCAGAGCTGCGCTGCAAGCAACAGCGCGTGACGGATGCGTTTGAGCGCATCGGCGGACTGTCGCCGACATTTCACCCCATTGTCGGCAGTGAGAAGGCGGACGGTTATCGCAACAAAGCGCAATACCCCGTGGCGGGTACATGGGATAAGCCGATCATCGGCTTTTTTGCACCGCGCAGTCACCGCGTGATCGAGCAACGCGATTGTGCGTTGCAGCCGCGCGCGTTTAAGGAGATCGTCGATGCGGTGGCAGCATGGATCACCGATGCCAAAGCCGCTCCTTATAACGAAGAAACCAAGGCGGGACTGGTGCGCCATATTTACATTCGCGAAGCGGCAAAAACGGGACAGATCATGGTGTGCCTCGTTTGCACGAGCGGCAAGCTGCCGCAAGCGGACAAGCTGGTGAGCCGTTTGCGCGAAGTCGGGGGCGTTTGCGCGATCTGCGTGAATATCAATCGCCGCGACACGAATGTCATCCTCGGCGAGGAGACCTTCCCGCTCTACGGCGGCACGGCGATCACGGACGAGCTTTGCGGCATGAAATTTTCGCTGTCGCCTCGCTCGTTCTATCAAGTCAACCGCGATCAAGCGGAGCGTTTGTATGCGCTTGCCGCGGAAGGTGCGCGACTCAAGGATGACGATATCTTGCTCGATCTCTACTGCGGCACGGGCACGATCGGCTTGTCGATGTCACATCGTGTGAAAACGCTCATTGGCGTGGAGATCGTGGCACCTGCGGTGGAAGACGCAAAGAAAAACGCCGCCGAAAACGGCGTGACAAACGCGCGCTTTATCTGCGGCGACGCCGCCAAAGCGGCGCGTGTGCTGGAAAAAGAAGGTGTGCGCCCGACGGTGATCGTTCTCGATCCGCCGCGCAAGGGTTGCGACCGCGATTTGCTGGAAACGGTGGCGCGCATGGCGCCCGATCGCGTGGTGTATGTTTC
>JAZURB010000260.1:0-14268 GCA_045605945.1 Acutalibacteraceae bacterium | reverse complement strand
CGTTAAGATCCGCGAAGGTGACCGTGAAAGAATCCAGGCTTTTGAAGGAACCGTTATTGCCAAGAAAGGCAGCGGCGTTGCGGAAACCTTTACGGTTCGCCGTGTGTCGTACGGTGTCGGCGTGGAGCGTGTGTTCCCGCTGCATTCCCCCAACGTTGCGGCTGTAACCGTCGTGCGTTACGGTAAAGTGCGCAGAAGCAAACTGTATTATCTGCGTGATCGCGTGGGTAAGGCTGCGAAGGTTAAAGAGCGCCTGTAAGAAGATCAATAGGAGAGGGGACGAGTTCGCTCGTCCTCTTTTTCTTTTTCCAAAAAATTCATAGTTACCCCCTTTTCAAGCGCTTTTATTTATGGTATACTCTTTACGATTATTATAAGATTTCAACACATGTGTGTTATTGGAGGAATATTGTCATGAACAATCAGGCTCAAGATAAAAATACCAAGTCGTCTGCTATCGAAACCGTATTTGATTTTGTTGAGGTTGCAGTTTTTGCACTTGTAATGGTTGCGGTATTGTTTGCGTTCTTTATTCGAATTGTTGGTGTTGACGGTGGCTCGATGATGAATACACTTCAAAACCACGATCGTTTGCTGCTCGTGAAAGCGTTTTACACGCCTGAGCGTGGCGACATTGTGGTTATTAACCGCGAAAACAATACGCCTCTTATCAAACGCGTGATTGCTGTCGGTGGAGATACGATTGAAATTAATCCCGAAACCAATGAGGTGATTTTGAACGGTGAAATTCTCAACGAACCCTATGTCGATGAGAGTTATCCCACATTGCTTTTCGATATGAACGGTCCTGTTACTGTTCCCGAAGGTCATGTGTTTGTTATGGGTGATCACCGCGATGCGTCGCACGACAGTCGCAAAAACGATATCGGTTGTGTGGATGAGGATGCCATCGTCGGTAAAGCGATATTTCGTTTTTATCCGCTGGAATCCTTTGGCGGACTTTATGATAATTTGGGCTAATTCTTCTTATAGATAAGAGGTGTTCTGTAATGGAACAGAATAAACCGATCCAATGGTTTCCGGGGCATATGGCGAAAACACGCCGTAAATTGAAGGAAAGTCTTGCATTGGTGGATATGGTTGTCGAGATTATTGACGCGCGTATTCCTGCCAGCAGCCGTAATCCCGAAATTGACGCTCTTGCTGCCGGTAAACCTCGGTTGATGATTTTGAATAAGGCTGATATGGCCGATGATGCCGCCACCCGTAAATGGGTGGCGTATTTTCAAAAGCAGGGGTATTATGTGCTGCCTGCCGAGTGTAAAACCGGCAAAGGATTGAATAAGCTGGATGCAGTGATGAACGAGGCGCTTGCTGAGCAAAAAGAAAAATGGCGTCAAAAAGGCATGGTCGGTCGTCCTGTTCGTGCGATGGTTGTCGGCATTCCCAATGTCGGCAAATCCACCTTTATCAATCGTTTGGCAAAAGGTTCAAAAGCAAAAACCGAAGATCGTCCCGGCGTTACGCGCGGTAATCAATGGTTTACGCTTCCTTCCGGGGCTCAACTTTTGGATACGCCCGGTGTATTGTGGCCGAAATTTGAGGATCAGCAGGTGGCGCTTCGTTTGGCGTTTACCGGTGCCATTCGCGATCAGATTTTGGATTGTGAAGAACTTGCGTGTGATTTGTTGGCGCTTCTTTCGACGCATTATCGGCCGTTTTTGCTTGAACGTTACAAATTATCTGAGCCTCTTCCCGAGATGCCGTATGAACTTCTGGAGCTTGTCGGACGCAAGCGTGGCATGTTGATTTCGGGTGGTGAGGTGGATACCGTTCGCGCAGCCAATATGTTGCTGGATGAATATCGTGCAGGACGCTGCGGCCATATTACGCTGGAGCATCCGCCGACGGAATAAAGGGTGTGGTAATTTTGGCGACTTTGAATGAGTTTGATGAGCAATTTCGAACGACCTCACAGTTTTTGCTTTGCGGCGTTGATGAAGCAGGGCGAGGGCCTTTTGCAGGGCCTGTTTGTGCCGCTGCGGTCATTCTTCCGTCAGACGCGGTTATTGAGGGACTTAACGATTCCAAAAAACTGACTGAAAAGAAGCGTGAAGCGTTGTTTCCTATCATTTGTGAGAAAGCGCTCGCATATTCTATTGCATATGCGTCTGTTGAAGAAATCGAAGAGTGGAACATATTAAACGCAACAATGACTGCCATGCGGCGCGCAGTTGAAGGTCTCGGCGTAAAACCGGATCATATTTTGATCGACGGCAATAAAGTGCCTGAAGGCCTTGGAGCGTCCGCGCAATATTTGATTAAAGGAGATGCGTTGTCTGCATCGGTTGCAGCAGCTTCCGTGCTTGCAAAAGTGAGTCGTGATCGTTTGATGCTGGAACTTGATAAGGAGTACCCCGCATATGGGTTTGCGGCCCATAAAGGATACGGTACGAAAGCGCATTGTGATGCGATTTTGACGCATGGTGTTTTACCGTGTCATCGACGTAGCTTTTTAAAAAAATTATTCGCCAAGCCGAAAGGATGATGACGAATGTATCCTACTACACGAGGCATTGCGGGTGAAGTGATTGCTTCTCGTTTTCTGCGTGAAAAAGGGTATCGCGTAATGTCCTCAAACTACCATTCCCGCTTTGGTGAAATCGATATCATTGCGCAAGACGGGAAAGATATTGTGTTTGTCGAAGTGAAAACACGCTCGGATAACGCCATTATGATGCCTCGTGAGGCGGTAACGCAGGAAAAGCAGAAGAAAATACTGCGTACTGCAGCAATGTATATTCGTGCATATCCGTCCAATTTACAACCTCGATTCGATGTGGTTGAAGTTTGGGTGTCCGAGGAGGATCCCATGGTCCCCGTTCAAATCGATCATTTGATCAGTGCGTATGAGGCAGGCGATCTTCATGAAGCTTTTTGATTTGCATTGTGATACAGTAACAAGATGTCAAAAAGCACAGGAATCCTTTTATAAAAACAGCGGACATGTGGATGTATTTCGCGGTGAAACATTGTTTGACCAATGGGTTCAAATTATGGCAGTCTATGTGCCCGATGAGTTAGAAGAAGTGGATGCATATTCTTTTACCGTACAACATCTTGATTTTTTCGATAAGCAATGTTCGGAATATGTAATGGCTGAAAATAAGAAAATTCGCCTTATTCCCGCATTGGAAAACGGCAAGGGGATAGGTTGTGATCTTTCTTGTATTTCAGAATTTGCGTCACGCGGTCTTGCTTATATAACGTTGACATGGAATGGAGCGAATAAGCTTGGATACGGATGCTTATCGCGCGTTGATGCAGGATTAACATCGTTTGGTAAAGATGCTGTTCGCGAAATGCAAAGGGTTGGCATTGTTCCCGATGTGTCTCATCTTAATGAACGCGGCTTTTGGGATGTAGCGGATGTTATGCGTGGCGCGCCGTTTATTGCCAGTCATTCTTTGGCTCATGCGGTTTGTTCTCATCCGCGCAATCTGTCTGATGAGCAATTTTTAACGATTCGTGATTGCGGCGGTATTGTGGGGCTGCATTTGTGCAGAGAACATCTCGGAGAGCAATCGCTTGCTTGTTTCGAAAACCATTTTTATCATTTTTTGTCGCTCGGAGGCGAAAATACGCTTTCTATCGGTTTGGATTTGGATGGTACGGCGATACCCGAAAGTTGGGGAGGAATTGCTGTTGCCGATGCATTATATCGATATCTTCTAAATAGGAATTATTCGCAATCGTTATTGAATGCGGTATTTTTTGAAAATTCCGAGAACTTTTTTCGCGAAATCTTTGACAATCGAAAGATAATGCGATAAAATAAAGAGAAACATCGTTCAGGAGGTTTGAATTATGCAATATCATAGCACTCGTGACGGAGCTGTTTCCGTCACCGCTGCGCGAGCAATTACACAAGGCATTTCCAAGGACGGCGGTTTGTTTGTTCCCGAAACATTCCCTGCGCTCTCCAAAGAGGAGATTTTGTCCTTGGTCGACAAATCGTATGTGGAGCGTGCAACGTATGTGCTTTCCAAATATCTGTCGGATTTTTCCGAAGAAGAAGTTCGCGACTGTGCCGAACAGGCCTATTCGCTTGAGCGCTTTCGTCACGCGGATATTGCACCGCTGAAGCATTTGCACGATGATGCGTATATCCTTGAGTTGTGGCACGGTCCGACCTGCGCATTTAAAGATATGGCTTTGCAGATTTTGCCGCATTTGATGCGAGTTTCTGCGCAAAAGACGGTGGACGGCAAGGAAATCGTTATCTTGGTTGCAACTTCGGGTGACACGGGTAAAGCGGCACTTGAAGGCTTCCGTGATGCAGCTCATACGCGTATTTTGGTGTTTTATCCCGAAGATGGTGTCAGCCCGATGCAAAAGCTGCAAATGGTAACACAAGAGGGGGCAAATGTTTCCGTTTGCGCTATTCGCGGCAATTTTGACGATGCACAAACCGGCGTGAAAACTATTTTCACCAATACGGAGATTGCGCAGACACTTGAAAAGAACGGCATGATGTTCTCGAGTGCGAATTCTATTAACTGGGGGCGTTTGGTGCCGCAAATCGTGTATTATGTTTCTGCATATTGCGATTTGCTCAAAAATAACGCGTTGTCGTTCGGCGAGGCGATGAACGTCGTTGTCCCGACGGGTAACTTCGGCAATATTTTGGCGGCATATTATGCAAAATGCATGGGCTTGCCGATCGGCAAATTGATTTGCGCTTCTAACCGCAACCGTGTTTTGACCGATTTTATCTCCACCGGTACCTACGATCGCAATCGCGATTTCTTTACCACTAGCTCGCCTTCGATGGATATCTTGATTTCCTCGAATCTGGAGCGTCTGCTTTATGAGCTGTCCGGCAGAAATGATGCGGAGATTCGCGAACTTATGACATCACTCTCGAAGAACGGCAGTTACACTGTGTCTGATTCCGTAAAAGCGGCGCTGGATGCGAACTTTGTGGGCGGTTGCTGCGATGATGAGCAAACCGCACAAACCATTCGTGATACCTTTGACGCTTACGATTATCTGTGCGATACGCACACGGCGGTTGCCGTTCATGTGTATAATGAATATCGTGAGAAGACCGGTGACACGACGCCGACTGTTATTGCCTCAACGGCGAATCCCTATAAATTTTCTACCAGTGTTCTCGATGCGTTGAATGTGGATGTGACGGATCTGGATGAGTTCGATAAAGTCGCTAAACTCAATGCGACTACAAACGAAGAAATTCCGTCTCCGCTTGCGGATCTCCGCGGTAAAACCGTGCGCTTCGAAGGCGTTTGCGACAAAGAGAATATGCGCGGCGTAGTTTACGATATGCTTGGTATTCAATAATTCTACAATTATAACTGAAAGAAGGTGCAGGTATGGCGTTGTTTGCGATTGCCGATCTGCACCTTTCTTTTGGCACGAATAAACCGATGGATGATTTCCCTGGGTGGCATGGATATGTTGATCGTCTGCGTGAAAATTGGCTGTCTACGATCAAGGATGACGATGTTGTTGTGATTGCGGGAGATGTGTCGTGGGGCATGTCGCTTTCGCAAGCACTTGCAGATTTTCGGTTTTTGCATGAATTGCCCGGTCAAAAGCTATTGATGAAAGGTAATCACGACTATTGGTGGGAAACGCGCCGAAAAATGGATCGTTTTCTGGAAGAAAACGCGCTGACATCGCTTCGCTTTGTCCATAATGATTGTTTTGATCTGGGCGATGGGAGAGCGGTATGTGGAACACGCGGCTGGTTTTACGATGCCGAAGCGGATGCAGACAAAAAGGTTCTCAATCGTGAGATCGGTCGTTTGAAAATGTCTGTTGAAGCTGCGACAGCGCAAGAGCTGACACCGATTGTGTTTTTACATTATCCGCCTGTGTTTGCAGGGGCGGTTTGCGAAGAAATGATGAACACGCTTGTTGATTTACGCATCACGCGTTGTTATTACGGACATATTCATGGTCGCGGTGCGATTCAAAAGGCGTTTAACGGCACATATAACGGCGTTTCTATGCAATTAATATCCGGTGATAGTTTACAATTTCAACCGCTTCTCGTTGAGTGAGAGCGGTTGATTTTTTTATTTGAAGAATATGGATTTTTTCTAAAAAAGACTGGAAAAATCCAACAGAGTGTGTTATAATCTTTATCGTGTGTTCGTGTGTCATCGGCACGCGTGTACTTTCAAGTTTAGGAGGAACAAAAATGAGTTTGAAAAATGCTTCCGTTAAGGAAACCAACCGCGTAGAGTTGGAAATCGAAGTCGGCGCAGAGGAGTTTGAGGCTGCTGTTGCGAAGGCCTATAAAAAGAATATCGGCAAAATGAATGTGCCCGGTTTCCGTAAAGGCAAGGCGCCGCGTCATCTTGTTGAGAAGCTGTACGGCGAAGGCGTGTTTTACGAAGAGGCTATGAATGACATTTACCCGACCGCTCTTGATGAGGCGATCAAAGCTTCGGATTACGAGTATGTTGAGGATAACATTGACCTCGATGTTGTTTCCGTTGGTAAAGAAGGTCTCGTTTTCAAAGCGGTTATCACCGTGAAACCCGAGGTTACACTGGGTCAATACAAGGGCATCGAAGCTCCCAAAACGGTCAAAGAGGTTACCGATGCCGATGTTGATGCAGAAATCGTGAAGTTGCAAGAGCGTAACTCACGTATGGTTTCCGTGGATGATCGTGCGGCGCAGAACGGCGATACGGTTGTTTTTGATTTCGAAGGTTTTGTGGACGGCGTTGCATTTGACGGCGGTAAGGCGGAGAAATATTCTCTCAACCTCGGCTCGGGTGCGTTTATTCCCGGTTTCGAGGATCAAATCGTCGGCAAGTCGATTGACGAAGAGTTCGACGTGAATGTTACCTTCCCCGATGATTATCAAGCCGAAGAGCTCGCAGCGAAGGAAGCTGTGTTCAAGTGCAAGCTGCACGAGATTAAAGCGAAGGAACTGCCTGAGCTTAATGATGATTTCGCGAAAGATTGCAGCGAGTTTGATACGCTTGACGAGCTGAAAGCGGACGCGAAAGACCGCCTGACTAAGGCGAACGAGAAGGCTGCTGAAGATGCGTTTGAGTCGGCGCTTCTCGATAAGCTTGCCGAAGGCATGCAAGCAGAAATCCCCGAAGCAATGTATAAGAACCGTGTGAAGGATCATGTGCGCGATTTTGCATATCGTCTGCAATCGCAAGGCCTTGATCTTGATACCTACATGAAATATACCGGCATGGATATGGCGGCGTTCGAAGAGGGCTTCCGTGAGCAAGCTGAGCGTCAGGTGAAAGTGCGTCTGGCACTGGAAGCTGTCGTTAAGGCGGAAGGCATCGTTCCCACCGATGATGAGATCGAAGCGGAATACAAGAAATTCGCGGATGTCTACGAGATGGAAGTAGAGAAGGTTAAGAATTTCGTGCCTCAAGAAGAACTCGCTCGTGACCTTGCTGTGGAGAAGGCTCTGGCTGTTCTCAAGGAGAATGCGGTTGTTACTGCAGAATAATGAATGAACTATCGGCTTTTTGCCTATACTTTGAAAAGCATAGAAAGGATGGGGTATTATGAGCAGCTTAGTCCCTTATGTTATTGAACAAACCGGCCACGGAGAGCGTTCGTATGATATTTTTTCCCGCTTGTTAAACGATCGCATTATTCTGCTGTCCGACCAAGTCAACGACACGACCGCATCCCTGATCGTTGCGCAGTTGTTGTATCTGGAGGGTCAGGATCCCGATAAAGATATTCATCTGTATATCAACAGCCCCGGTGGTTCTGTCACCTCAGGCATGGCAATTTACGATACTATGCAATTCATTAAGTGCGATGTGGCGACTACGTGTATCGGTATGGCGGCAAGCATGGGTGCATTTTTGCTTGCAGCGGGTGCAAAAGGCAAGCGCTACGCGCTTCCGAACAGTGAAATTATGATCCATCAGCCTCTCGGCGGAACGCAGGGTCAGGCCAGCGATATTAAAATTCACGCGGATCATATTCTGTATATTCGCGGTCGCATGAACCAAATGCTGTCGGAAATGACCGGTCAACCGCTTGAGACGATTGAAAAAGATACCGAGCGTGATAATTATATGTCCGCTCAGCAGGCGATGGAATACGGTCTTATCGACAAAGTGATTGCAAAACGCGCTTAATCAAATTATTACTCTGGCAAAAAGGAGTTGACCGACAATGCCGAAAAATGAAGAAGTTTGTTGCTCTTTTTGCGGTAAAACACAGGATGAAGTTGTGCAACTGATTGCCGGTCCCGGTGTGTTTATTTGTAACGAATGTGTTGGACTTTGCGAACAAATTCTGCATTCTAACGCGGCGGAAGCGAATCGCTCAAAACGTGAAAAAGTCGAAGAAGCGCCTCCGTATTTGCCGACTCCTCGAGAGATTAAAAAAGGTCTTGATGAGTATGTTGTCGGACAGGACAAAGCAAAGATGGCGTTGTCTGTTGCGGTGTATAATCACTATAAGCGCATCTATTTCGGCAAAGATTCCGATATGGAGTTCGGTAAATCCAATGTGCTGTTGCTTGGCCCGACCGGTGTCGGTAAAACTGCGCTTGCACAAACACTTGCAAAAATGTTGGATGTTCCGTTTGCTATTACCGATGCAACCACGCTGACTGAAGCGGGTTATGTCGGCGAGGATGTTGAGAATATTCTTCTGCGTTTGATTCAAGCATCGGGCGGTAGCGTTCAAAAAGCACAGCGCGGTATTATCTATATCGATGAAATCGATAAGATTGCGCGTCGCAGCGAAAACCCGTCGATTACGCGTGATGTCAGCGGCGAAGGCGTGCAGCAAGCGCTGCTTAAGATTGTTGAAGGTACAGTGGCGAATGTTCCTCCGGGAGGCGGACGCAAACATCCCCAACAGGAGTTTATTCAAATCGACACTTCGAACATTTTGTTCATTCTCGGCGGAGCTTTTGACGGTATCGAAAAAATCGTTGAACGTCGCATGTCTTCCGGTTCGCTCGGCTTTGGGAACGAAATCCGATCTAAAAAGGATCTGGAATTGTCGAAGCTGTATTCGGAGGTAATTCCGCAAGATCTTATCAAATACGGTCTTATTCCGGAGCTTGTCGGTCGCATGCCGATCGTTACAGCTCTTGAGAGCCTCGATGTGAAGGCGCTTGTTAAGATTTTGACTGAACCTAAAAATGCGCTTTTAAAGCAGTATGTTCGCTTGTTTGAACTTGACGGTGTTACGCTGGAGTTTACTCCGGATGCGCTTGAATCTATCGTCAAGAAAACAATCGATTTAAACACAGGTGCTCGCGGACTTCGCACGATTATGGAAAGCCTGTTGACGAAGTATATGTTTTCCGTGCCTTCAGATCACACGATTGAAAAGATCGTGATCACAAAGGATGTCGTCGAAAACGATGGCGAACCCGAACTCACCTTTAACCCTGAGCGTAAGCCTTCTAAGCTTCGCTCTACCGTGAAACCTCGTCCTCAAAAGAAGAAGGTAACGGCATAATTTTTCCAAAACCGAGTCAGGCGGTGTTTCCCTAAAAGGAAACCTGTCTGACTTGTTTTGCTTGACATCTAAGGAGTCATTATACTATGGTCATAAAAGCAAAAGAGCGTGATGCGATGACAATGCCGATGATGGCGCTTCGCGGTTTAGTCGTGTTTCCGACTAACCCTGTCCATTTTGATGTGGGTCGTCCGAAATCCATTGCTGCGCTCGGTGAATGCATGCAACGCGAGCAAGAGATTTTCTTGGTCGCTCAAAAAGATATCGGAGAAGAGGATCCTTCGCAGCGCCATGTTTATACAATCGGTGTCGTCGCCAAGGTGCGTCAAGTTCTTCGTTCGCAAGGTGAAACTCTCCGCATTATGGTCGAAGGTTTATATCGTGCGCGTTTATTAGAAGTAGTGGAAGAAGAACCGTATTTAATGGCGCGAATTGCTCGTTGTAACGAAATCGGTGTCGGTGGATTGCAAGAGCGCGCTTTTATTCGCGGTTGCCGTTCGTATTTTGATGCATATGCGCAAATGTCTGTGGATGTTACAAAAGATATGGTGACATCTGTACGCTTGATAGACGATGCCGGAGAACTTACCGACTATATCTCTTCGACCCTTCCGTTTTCGGTTGAAGAAAAGCAAAAATTGCTCGGCACATTATCGGTGGCCAAACGCGCTGAGAATTTGCTGGTGCTTATGGAGCGCGAATGTGCAATTCTGGCACTTGAACAAAATATTCAATCACGTGTCCAAGAACAAGTTGAGCAAAACCAAAAAGAATATTATTTGCGCGAGCAAATGAAAGCGATTTCCGAAGAACTCGGAGAACAAGAAAATCCGCTTGAAGAAGCTGAGGAATACCGTAAAAAGATCCGCTCTTTATCCCTTACGGAGAATGCTGCGGAACACCTGAACAAAGAGGTTTCCAAATTGTCGAAAATGCCTTCGGGTTCGCATGAGGCAACCGTTGTTCGCAGCTATTTGGACACGGTGCTTTCGTTGCCTTGGGGTGTGTATTCGACCGATAAAACCGACCTTGTTGCAGCTCAAAAGGTGCTTGACAAGGATCACTTCGGCATGGCGAAGGTAAAAGAGCGCATCCTTGAATTGATGTCGGTTTGGCAATTGACAGAAAAGCGAAGTGCGCAAATTTTATGTCTTGTCGGTCCTCCCGGCGTTGGTAAAACATCCATTGCGCGTTCAATTGCTTCGGCAATGGGGCGTGAGTATGTACGCATTTCGCTTGGCGGCGTGCGTGACGAATCCGACATTCGCGGTCATCGCAAAACCTATATCGGTGCAATGACAGGTCGTATTATGTCGGCAATGAAACAAGCAAAAACAGCAAATCCGCTCGTGCTTCTTGATGAAATCGATAAGCTGGGCACAGATTTTCGCGGCGATCCCTCGGCGGCTTTGCTTGAGGTACTGGATCCCGAGCAAAATAATACCTTTGTTGATCACTATATTGAATTACCGTTTGATTTATCAAAGGTGCTGTTCATTACTACGGCGAATGATGCTTCACAAATCCCTGCGCCGTTGTATGATCGTATGGATGTTATCTCTTTGACAGGGTATACACTTGAAGAGAAACTTCAAATTGCAAAGCGTCATTTGATTAAAAAGCAATTTTCTCAAAACGGGCTGACAACGAAACAGTTGAAAATTACCGACAAACAGCTTCGCTTGTTAATTGACGGTTACACACGTGAGGCGGGTGTTCGTCAGTTGGAGCGTTTAATCGGCAAAATTTGTCGTCAGGCTGCTAAACGCATTGTCGGCGGGGAAGAATGTGTTAAAATTCAAAATCTCGCTGATTTTCTCGGCCCTGTTAAATTTAAACAAGATAAGGATAAACATGCCGATGAGGTTGGTATTGTAAACGGTCTTGCATGGACACAGGTTGGTGGTGAATTGTTACCGATCGAGGTTGCAGCGCTGCCCGGTACCGGTAAAGTGGAATTGACCGGATCGCTTGGTGACGTTATGAAAGAATCAGCGCGTCTTGCAATCAGTTATGTTCGTTCGAGAAGCGAAGAGTGGTGTCTACCTGCGGATTTTTATCGCGATAAAGATATTCATCTCCATGCGCCTGAGGGGGCTGTGCCAAAGGATGGACCGTCTGCAGGTGCAGCGATGGCAACAGCAATCTTGTCCGCTCTTGCAAATATTCCCGTTTGCGGTAAATTAGCCATGACAGGTGAGTTATCCCTTCGCGGACGCGTGCTTCCGATCGGCGGCTTGAAAGAAAAACTGATGGCAGCGTATACCAACGGGATGACCACGGCATTGATTCCGAAAGATAATACAGCAGATCTCGAAGAAGTTGATGCTGTTGTTAAGGAACATTTACAAATTATCCCTGTGTCTCATATGGATGAGGTTATTGCTCACGCACTCGTGCATGTTCCTTGCAGCAAAACAAGCTATTTGACGCCGAAATCGGATAAAAAACACACGCGTTTACCGATGACTTGATGTAACGAGGTGAGATTAAACAAATGAATATTCATAGTGCGGATTTTGAAATGTCAGCAGGCCTTGTCAGCCAATTACCCGAATCGGACTTACCGGAAATTGCTATTTCGGGACACTCCAATGTCGGAAAATCGTCGTTGATCAATCGTTTGCTCGGTAGAAAATCACTTGCTCGCATCAGTGCCACACCCGGCAAAACCGCCACTGTTAATTTCTACAAGTTGGATACATTGCGACTTGTGGATCTTCCGGGGTACGGTTATGCTAAGCGCTCACAAACAGAAATCAAAAAGTGGGGAGAGCTCATTAACGGTTACTTGCTCAGCGATCGTGATATGCGGCTCGTTGTTCAGTTGATTGATATGCGCCACAAACCCACAAAAGATGATTATATGATGCTTGATTTTCTGGTTGATAATGAATTGCCGTTTGTTGTTGTCTTTACTAAGGCGGATAAATTGAAAAAAGGTGAACGCATGCGACGCGCCGAAGAACTTAAAGAGGAATTGGCGGATTACGACGGGATGATGACGATCGATTTTTCGTCTGTTACAGGCGAGGGCGTTGATCGTTTAACGCAAATTATTGATGAGGTTTGTGCCTCGGACGATATCAACGAATAAAAGGGTGTATATTTATGAATCCTCAGGACATTTCTCCTGTTTTCGGAGTAAATAACGAAGGTCATCTCACAATCGGAGGGTGCGACACGATTTCTCTTGCTGCTAACTACGGTACGCCGTTGTATGTTATGGACGAAGAGCTGATTCGTAAAACGCTTCGTGCATATAAAGCGTCGCTTGATACGCATTATGAAAACGGCGGCACAGTTGCTTATGCTTCAAAAGCATGCTCGTTTATGGAACTTTATCGTATTGTTAACGATGAGGAGTGCGCAGTTGATGTGGTGTCCGGCGGCGAATTGTATACGGCACTGCAAGCCGGTTTCCCTGCTGAACGGATTTTCTTCCACGGAAATAATAAAACCGATGCTGAGCTGCGTATGGCACTAATTTACGGAGTCGGACATGTGATTTTGGATAATATCGAAGAAGCGCATCGTCTTTCTGCTTTGGCAGCGGAAATGAATAAAACCGCTGCTGTGATGATGCGTATCACTCCCGGGATTGATGCACATACACACGATTTTGTTAAAACAGGTCAAATCGATTGCAAATTCGGTTTTGCAATCGAAACCGGTGATGCGATGCGTGCGGTTGGCGAGGTGCTTTCCCTGGATGGTATTCGGTTGGACGGTTTTCATTGTCACATTGGCTCGCAAATCTTTGACGAGGATCCGTTCCATACCGCTGCAGAAGTGATGATGCAATTTATGGCGGATGTACGCGAACATTATAATGCGGTTATGCCGATGCTGAATCTCGGTGGCGGTTTCGGTATTACATATACAGCGGATGAGCGTCCGATTGCTTGCGGTGAATTTATGGGACCTGTTGCTAAAACATTGACCACTTGTGCGCAAAAGCTGTCGTATCCCGTGCCGCATATTGTTATCGAGCCGGGACGCTCGGTTGTTGCTCCTGCCGGTTTGACGCTGTACACCGTAGGTAGTGTAAAGACAATCCCGAATGTGCGCACTTATGTGAGTGTTGACGGCGGCATGGCGGACAATCCGCGTTACGCGTTATATCAAGCAAATTATACAGCTGTTATTGCTAACAAAGCGGATAAGCCTGCCGATCAAACGGTAACGATTGCGGGACGCTGCTGTGAAAGCGGTGATTTACTGCAAGAGCACACCGCATTGCAGGAGTGTGAGGCAGGAGATATCCTTGCTGTACTTGCTACAGGCGCGTATAATTATTCTATGTCCTCACACTATAATCGATTGCCCAATCCGGCGGTGGTTATGGTAAACAAGCACGGATCTCGTGTGGTTGTTAAAGGCGAAACTTACGAAGATATTATTAAAAATGATATATAAAAAAGAGCGACTCAAAACGAGTCGCTCTTTTTTGATAAATTAAGCGTTGTTCACAAGGTCTTTCATGGAATAATATCCTGCCGATTGTGTGGTCAAAAACACTGCTGCATTGATCGCACCGACAGCAAAAACCTCTTTTGAAGCCGCAGAGTGGGAGAGGGTGATGACTTCATCGCGTCCTGCGAAGATGATATCATGATCGCCGACAATTGTACCGCCGCGAATACTGGAAAAACCAATTTCTTTTTGAGAGCGTTTTTGACGAACGGCATGACGATCGTACACATATTCCGCTTCATAAGGCAAAGCTTCTTTCAATGAATCGGCAAGTAGCAACGCCGTTCCCGAGGGAGCATCAATCTTTTGGTTATGATGCTTTTCAAT
>JAZURB010000259.1:0-1961 GCA_045605945.1 Acutalibacteraceae bacterium | reverse complement strand
CGCGCGAAAGCGCGCTACGCTCAGTATGACGCGCCGTGGCGTAGTCGAACGGGTCCTAACTCACGCCGACCGCCTTGCCTCCCTCTCAAGGATAAGGTGGCATTAAGCGGAACGCCACGCAGGGCGTTCCCTACGGGGCGGCGATCCGTTGTTGCGTCACCCTGAGCGAAGCCGCGGCGAGATACATTCGACTCCGCGCGCGAAAGCGCGCTACGCTCAGTATGACGCGCCGTGGCGGAGTCGGACGGGTCTAACTCACGCCGATCACCTTGCCTCCCTCTCGAGGATAAGGTGGCATTAAACGGAACGCCACGCAGGGCGTTCCCTACGCACAACCTTCGGAGTAGGCGGCGGCTTTCGTGCGTCAGCGCTTAGGCGAGGCATAGCAGGATCATCTCGTGGCATCACCGTAGGGCACGGCCTATGTGCCGTGCCGCAAAAACGGAACGCCACGCAGGGCGTTCCCTACGCACAACCTTGGGAGGGGCGACGCGAAGCATCGCTCTACGCACACTCCACACACAAATAAAAGCGGCAACGCCTGAGTGGCGTTGCCGCTTTTTCGTGTTAGACCGTATTTACAATGTTGCACGCAAGATATCGCGCGCATCGGCGGTGTTGATCACACCGTTGCCGTCGAAATCGGCGGCCATGAGTTCGGTTTTATTGAAGGTGATGATGTTCAAGGTGTATTGCAGCACGCGCATGGCGTCATAGGTCGTGAGCGTGCCGTTGCCATCCACATCACCGGGGATGATCGGATCTTCTTCTTCGACATAGCCGTCATCCAGCGGCGCCGAGCCGAAGTAGAGGTAGCTGAAGGTTGCTTCGCTGCCTGCAGGCGCATACAGCGTCACATTGTTGATGCGCCAATTGGTATTGGAAGCATCTTTAAGCAATGTACGCATATCCACGCAGCCCGTGATGCTGCCTTGGAAGTACTGACTGCCATCGGTATAGGCATCCCAAGTGGCAGCGCCTGTGTTCAACTTGCCACCGCCGAGATTGGCATCCGCAAAGGTCAAGAACGGTGCGTTCGTGTTGTCACTGTGGAAACTGAAGGTGCTGCGGGAGGTGTCCGCTTGCACGATCGAGTAGTACAAATACGGTGTTTTGGAAACATCGACTGTCAGGTGCATTTCTTGCACACCGTAAGACGAGAACGAGGTGACAGTCGGGTGATCCAGACCGCAAGCTGCGAGAACATCGACTTTGTAAGCCACAGTCGGGCCGTTCTTTGCCGCGTGCTTATGCGACGGTGCTTCGGGCGTTGCCGCCACGCCGTAGGTCAGGGTTCTGTCATAGGTGAACCAGTCGAGATCATCGATGCGCAAACGGTGAATGGTGACAGCGTTGTTGCCGATTTCACCAACCGACCACATACGAACACCGCTGATCACAACCGTCGGACGGTCACCGAAGATCTTGGACAGCGGCACCTTCACATTGAGGTCGCCTGCTTTGATGTCGTCGCCGTCCAGGTTGGTGGAGAGATATTTCGAAATACCGATCCATTCACCGTCCACCAGCAACAGGATATTGGCTTTATTGGTGATGTTCATTTCCACTTCCAACTGATGATCCGCAACGGTAATGCGGCGATCCTTAAACAGGCTGTCCGCCGAAGCCCAGCTACCGTTGAGGTTTTCAACCACCATATCCTTGTTGCTGTTGCGATAGGTGGAGATGATCGCGCTGTTCTTGTGCCAAGCACCTTGATCGTCGGGGAGGAGGCTGCCGCTGGGCTCATAGGGCGATGCGACCACGAGGCCTTCAAGACCCATATCCAGCTTATGCAGTGCCAGATTGATCTGGTGCTGCGAGAGACCCGCCGTGCTCATGGCAGTATTTGCAGCGCTGAGCCCCGTTTGCATTGCCGACCAGGAAGCACTGGTGTATTTCCAGCTGTTCAGACCGTTGGCATAGGCGATGCGGCTTTCCAGTTCGGAATAGTTGGAAGT
>JAZURB010000258.1:0-4893 GCA_045605945.1 Acutalibacteraceae bacterium | reverse complement strand
CGCAGCTCGCGCATTTCCGCCACGAGCAGCACATTCTCAAGCAGGTCATCCAGACCCATGCCGGTTTTCGCCGACACGGGAACGACGATGACATCGCCGCCCCACTCTTCGGGCACGAGCTCGTGCTCGGTGAGTTGCTGCATAATGCGGTCGGGGTTGGCGGTGGGTTTATCCATTTTGTTGATCGCGACGATGATGGAAACACCGGCATCCTTCGCGTGGTTGATCGCTTCGATGGTCTGCGGCATGATACCGTCATCCGCCGCGACGACCAGAATCGCGATATCGGTTGCCTGCGCACCGCGCGCACGCATCGCGGTAAACGCGGCGTGACCCGGGGTGTCAAGGAAGGTCAGCGACTGACCGTTGCAATCGACTTGGTATGCGCCGATGTGCTGCGTAATGCCGCCCGCTTCGCCGACGGTCACGCTGGTCTTGCGGATCGCGTCGAGGATGGAGGTCTTACCGTGGTCAACGTGACCCATAACGACCACAACGGGATCGCGGGGCTGCAGATCGGTATCTTCGTCCTCGCTCGCGTCGATGATGCGCTCTTCGATCGTGACGACCACTTCGCGCTCGACGGTCGCGTGGAACTCCTCAGCGACGAGGAACGCGGTGTCGAAATCAATCTCTTCGTTGATGCTCACCATCATGCCCATCATCATGAGCTTTTTGATAACCTCAGCGGAGGTTGCCTTCAAGCGGGCGGCGAGCTCGCCGACGGTAATGGTTTCGCCCACGGTAATGGTGAGGTTTTTCTTCTTGCGCTCGCGCTCAATACGATCCATGCGTTCTTTCTCGGTCTCGCGACGGCGCTTCGGCTTGCGATACTCCTGCGAACGCTGGTTGATCTTTTGCTTTTTGACAGCGCCGCCGTCACCGCGCACGCGGCTGGAGGTTTGCGCCATCACATCGAATTTTTCGTCGTAGCGACCCACATCGACCTGTGCCATACGGGTGTCGACGGTGCGGCGTTCGATGGGCGCCTTGGGAGCAGCAGCTTGCTTCTCTTTCTTGGGCTTGGGTTGCTGCTTCGGGATGACAACGGCATCCTCTTTGGAAGCGCCGTCCGCTTTGGGCGCTTTGGCAGCTTTCGCCTGTGCCTGACGCGCCGCTTCTTCGATTGCGGCGACCTCGGCAGCGCGCTTGGCGTCCTCGGCTTCCTTGCGGGCAGCTTCTTCTTTTTGGCGACGCTCTTCCGCCTTGGCGAAATAGGTGTCGAAATTCTCCACCTGATGAGCGGCGGTGAAATGTTCAAAGATCCAATCCAGCTCTTCCTCTTCGAGGGCGCTTGCGCTCTTGCGCGCGGCATCGGAATAGGTGCTGAGGATCTCAATGATCTTTTTGCCTGTCACATTGAAGTCTTTGGCGACTTCACTCACGCGATATTTGATCATCATAGGCTGTTTTCCTCCTTACAATTCGATATATACGAGCAGATGGCTCGGGCAAAGCCTTCATCGCACACGGCGAGCACCGCAACGGGCTTATGCGCACCGACAGCGGCAGAAAGGGCGGCTTTGTCCAGAGGCAGTTTAGCGACAGCGGCACCGTGCTTATCGGCGGTGAAACGGCATTCTTTCTCCGTTTTCGCCGAAGCGTCCGCAGCGGTGAGCAGCAGGTCGCTTTCGCGGTCGTTGACAGCGGCGAGTGCCGCGTCAAAACCGAGGGATAAGCGTCCGGCGCGACGGGCCATGCCGAGCAAACCGGTGAGCTTATGCAAATCATGCATTGTCCTGCAGCGCCTCCTCCATCCGATCATACACCTCATCGGGGATTTTGCAGGAAAACGCGCGTTCGAAACGGCGCGCATTGCGTGCCTGCTGCAAGCAAGTCAAGTTGCGGCAGATATAGGCGCCGCGACCGTTGGCGCGACCCGTCAGGTCGAGCGCAATCTCGCCGTCCTTGGGCTTCACAACGCGAACGAGTTCTTTTTTCGGTTTCATTTCCTGACAACCGGTGCACATGCGCAGCGGTTGCTTGCGGGGTTTATCGGCCAACGCGATCTTCCTCCTTTATCCTGCGATGAGTGGGGTGTGTTGCGTTTTGGGCGATCCGCCGATCGATCACGCTTCTTCGGTGTTTTCGCCGAAGAAACCGCTCTCGGGACGGATATCGATTTTCCAGCCGGTCAAACGGGCGGCAAGGCGGGCGTTTTGACCCTTGTTGCCGATCGCGAGCGACAGTTGGTTTTCGGGAACGGTCACGCGGCAAGCTTTCGCACCGTCGGGATCGACGATGACTTCGGTGACCTTCGCGGGGGAGAGCGCCGCCGCGATGAATGCGGAGGGATCCTCGCTGTAACGCACGATGTCGATCTTTTCGCCGCCCAGCTCTTCCACGATGCCCGCCACACGGGTACCGTGCGGACCGATGCAAGCGCCGACGGGATCGACGTTTTCGTCCGCCGCAAACACGGCGAGCTTGGTGCGCGAGCCCGCTTCGCGGGACACGGCCTTGATCTCAACCGTGCCGTTGTAGATCTCGGGAACCTCCATTTCAAACAGGCGCTTAACCAGACCCGAGTGGGTGCGGGAAATGAGCATACGCGCGCCTTTTTCACTCTTCAAAACATTAACCACGAACACCTTGATGCGATCGCCCTCGTTGAAAGCGTCACTCTCGAGCTGCTCGGTGCGGGGGAGAACCGCGTGCGAGTTGCCGATCTCAACGGTAGCAGCACCGGTCTCGGGATCCACGCGCAGCACCACACCCGAAACGAGCTCTTGGTTCTTGCGCTGGAACCCTTGCAGCTGCGCGCCGCGCTCCGCCTCGCGGATGCCTTGGCGGATAACATGCTTTGCGGCTTCCGCAGCGATGCGGCCGAACTTCTTGGTCTCCAGCGGGATGCTGATGACATCGCCGAGCTTTGCGGATTTCTTGTATTTCACCGCTTGCTCCACGATCATCTCCTCATCGGGATCCACGATCTCTTCCACCACGGTTTTACGCAGGGTGACAGAGAACGCATTGGTTTCGGGATCCATAATGACATCGATGTTTTCTTTGCCGCCGAAATCACGCTTCACAGCGATGATGATGGCAGCTTGGATCTTTTCCAGCAGGTAATCTGCGGGAATGCCTTTTTCTTTTTCGAGCAAACGCAGCGCTTCGAAAAACTCGGTATTTGCCTTACTCATGACAGGTTCCTCCTATATATGTTCCTTTGAATATGTATGACAGGGATTATGCTTCATCGTCCCAGTCGTCGATGACATGGACCAGGGCGATATCTTTCTTCTCAAATACGAGGGCGTTCTCGTCCTCGTCAATCAGGTGGACGGTGCCGTCCTCATCGTAGGCGGTCAGGATGCCCGCGAACTCGCGCACGCCGTCGCGCGGACGGATGAGCTTGACGACGATGGCGCACTCCATGTATGCCTCGAAATGCTCGGGGCGGGTGAGCTCGCGCTCGATGCCGGGGGACATGACCTCCAGGCAATAGCTCTGCGAGATGGGGTCTTTTTCATCCAAAACAGGGTTGATCAAGCGGGAGAGCGCCACGCAATCGTCAATATCGACGCCGCCTTCCTTGTCGATCAGATAGCGCAGGTACCACGACGCGCCTTCTTTGACAAAGCGCACATCCCACAGGATGAGACCGAGCTGCTCGACGAACGGCTCGGCAATCGCGCGGCAGATCGCCACGGTGTTACCGCCGTTCCCCTTTTTTTGCGGGGTTGCCATTGTTCAAATTCCTCCAATCAAACATAAAAGAGCGGGTCGCCCCACTCTTTTGTCAATACATACTATTCACTATAAGGGAGTATACCACTTTTTTTCAAAAAATGCAACCCCTTTTTATATTATAATATATATACTAAAAAACAAGGCGATCGCACGGATGCGATCGCCTTGACGGTTAAGCAAAATTATTACACGTAGCTGATAACTTCCTTCTTGTGAGCCACTTTGGCAAAGAGAGTCTGGATCGCTGCGAGAGCAAGCCACAGCACCGGCAACGAGAGGAAACGATCCACAAACAGGACAATGCCTTCGCGGATGCCCGTGTTGGCAAGCCAGGTATCGAGCGGGGTGTTCAGCCAATTTTGTGCGCCGATAAACACCATGAAGCTGTCGGTGTAGTTACCCTTGGCAACGCTGATGGTGGAATATCCCATGTCGGTCGCAAAGATAAACAGGAAGAACAAAAGTGCGGAAAGCAGGACCGAAACCGTACCGTAGTACTGCGGATCGTGGCCCGGGCGGAACAGCGAAACCAGATACAGCACATGCACCAAAAGGATGCCGCCGACCACGGGAAGCATGAAGATCATGAGATCGGTGTGCTTCCAACACTGCATGATGAGATCCAAGATCGATGCTTTCTCAGGCTCGACGATCCACGGCACAAACATCAAGGCGATGATCAGCACCGAAGTGACCGCGGAAAGATAAAAGAACACATTTTGCTTTTTCAGATGCGCTCCTAAAGATACGGAGTTGTTCGACATAAACCGTCATTCCCTTCCATGATTCCAGTTATAAATAGAGTATAGCATATTGCTTTTGAAAATGCAAGATTTTTTGAAAAAATGCCCAAAGATAGGGAATATCACCAAAATGAAATCGTGAATATTGACATTTGTGCAAAATTATCGCGCCGTAAGCGCGGCAACGATCGCCGCGGCGACTGTTTGCGCATCGCCGTCGGCATTGACGGTGATATCCGCCGCTCGGGCATACAGCGGTGTGCGCTCGGCGAGCAACGCGTGAACGGCGGCTTCCTTGTCGGCGCGTTGCAGCAGCGGGCGCGAAGTGTCGTGCGCCAAACGGGCAAGTACGGTGTCGGCACTTACCTTCAGCCATACGATCACGCCGTTTTTCTTGAGCGCTGCGACATTGTCTGCGCGCAGCACCGCACCGCCGCCTGTGGCAACGACCAGATCC
>JAZURB010000257.1:0-7567 GCA_045605945.1 Acutalibacteraceae bacterium | reverse complement strand
AAGATGGACTTTCTGGGTCTGCGGAACCTCACGGTTCTGGAGGATGCGGCGGCGCTGGTGCGGCGCACGCAGCCGGATTTCCGGATCGAGGACGTTCCGGAGGACGACGAGGAAGTGTTTGAAATGCTGTCGGCAGGGCGTACTTCGGGCGTGTTCCAGCTGGAAAGTACGGGCATCACGGGCGTGTGTACGGGCCTGGGCCCGCGGTCGATCGAGGACGTGACGGCTATCATCGCACTGTACCGTCCCGGCCCGATGGACAGTATTCCTCGCTTTATTGCCTGTAAAAACGATCCCGGCCTGATCCGGTACAAGCATGAACTGCTGCAGCCGATCCTGGAAGTCACCTACGGCTGCATCGTGTATCAGGAACAGGTCATCGAGATCTTCAGAAAACTGGCGGGATATTCGCTGGGTCAGGCGGATATGATCCGCCGGGCGATGTCCAAGAAAAAGCACGATGTCATGGAGCAAGAACGCGATATTTTTATCAACGGTCTGGTAAACGCGGACGGTACGATCGAAGTGGAAGGCTGCGTGCGTCGCGGTGTCCCGCAAGCAACCGCGCAGCAAATTTTCGAAGAAATGGCGTCGTTTGCATCGTATGCATTCAACAAATCCCACGCGGCAGCCTATGCGCTCGTTGCTTACCAAACCGCGTATTTGAAATGCTTTTATCCCAAAGAATATCTTTGCGCGCTGATCTCGTCCATCCCCGATGCGGTGAAGGTCGCGGAATACATGCGCGAAGCGGCGCGTATGCATATTGCCACGCTGCCGCCCCATGTGAACTACAGTATCGCCGATTTCACCGCTGAAGAAAACGGCATTCGTTTCGGATTGATCGCGGTGAAAAATATCGGGCGGCCGACCATCGAAGCGATCGTGCACGAACGCGAAAGCGGCGGACTTTTCCGCTCGTTTCCCGATTTTGTGCAACGCATGGCAAAACGCCGCGAATGCAACCGCCGCGCAATCGACAGCTTGATCCAATGCGGCGCGCTTGACGGGCTCGGCGCCAATCGCCGCCAGATGCTCGAAAACATTGCCATGTTGCTCGACCGCTATGAGGCGCAAGGGCGTCGCCAGCTTGACGGACAAATGGGATTGTTTGATCATCTGGAGGAAGATAATCCCGTCATTGACGATGATACGCTCCCGCCGATGGCCGAATTGCCGAGCGCCGAACTGCTTGCTATGGAAAAAGCGGTGACGGGGTTATATTTATCGGGGCATCCGCTGCGCGCTTACGAGGCACATATTCCCGCCATGAAGGTAACGCCGCTGCAAACGCTGCTCACGCTGGCAGAAGAACATGCCGACAAGGCGGACGGCGAAGCGGTGCGGGTGTTCGGTTCGCTGTCGGATGTGCGCACCAAAACAACCAAAAAAGGCGCAACCATGGCGTACGCGATGCTCGAAGACCTTACAGGCAGCATCGAGCTGCTGTTCTTCCCCAAAACGCTCGCGCAATTCGGCGCGCTTTTGCAAGACGGGCAAGCAGCGATCCTGTCGGGACGGCTCAGCTTGCGCGAAGATCAGCCGCCGTCAATTGCGGTCGACCGTATGCAAGCGGTCGATGCGCCCGACAAGTTGCCTGCAGCACCGCAACGAACGGCAAAATACGGCTTATATCTGAAACTTACCGATCCGAACGACCCTGCATGGCCGCAGGTGAAAGCATGCCTTGAAAAAGCGGCAGGCGATCGTCCTGTTTTTGTGCGCATGGCGGACAGCGGCAAGCTGGTAAAGGTGACGGAAACAACAGTAACTGCAGACGCAAAACTGATTTCGCGCCTTTCTCGTTTGCTTGGGGACAGTAACGTGGCTGTTCTTGACTAAAAAAGCCACAAAAATCGGATAATTTCTCGAAAAAAGCAAATATACACTTGCTTTTCTCCTAGGGTATGTAGTATAATATACAGGACTTTTTAACAATTACTGCTTTTGCATATAAAGCAGAGCATCCATAGAAGGAGTTGTATTGCAATGTCCATCAAAAGAATTGCTGTGCTGACCAGCGGCGGCGACGCCCCCGGCATGAACGCGGCTATCCGCGCCGTTGCCCGTACGGGTATCAATTGCGGTCTCGAAGTGCTCGGTGTATATCGCGGCTACAACGGTCTCATTCATGACGATATGTTTGAAATGAATCTGCGCAGTGTTTCCGACATCATTCATCGCGGCGGCACTATGTTGTATACCGCGCGCAGCCCTGAGTTCCGCACCGAAGAAGGTATGCAGAAGGCTATCGAAAACTGCCGTAAGCGCGGCATCGACGGCGTTGTCGTTATCGGCGGCGACGGTTCGTTCCGCGGTGCGCAGGATCTGACCCGTCGCGGTCTTCCCTGCATCGGTATTCCCGGCACGATTGATAACGATATTTCCTGCTGCGAGCACACCATCGGTTACGATACGGCGCTCAACACCTGCATGGATTCGATCGACAAGCTTCGCGATACCGCACAATCGCACGATCGCTGCAGCGTGGTTGAGGTTATGGGTCGTCGTGCAGGCTATCTGGCGTTGAATGTTGGTATTGCTTGCGGTGCTACCAGTATTTTAGTTCCCGAAGTGCCGTTCGATTTTGATAAAGATATTATCGATCGCATGAACGCAACGTCCAAGACGCAGAAAAAGCATTTTATTATCATCGTCGCGGAAGGTGTCGGCGGCGCGCTGAAAATGGCGAAAGCCATCGAAGAGCGTACGGGCATTGAAACTCGCGCTACTATCCTCGGTCACGTACAGCGCGGCGGCTCGCCTACCCTGCGCGATCGTGTGCTTGCCAGCCAGATGGGCAACGAAGCGGTAAAGCTTCTTCTCCAAGGCAAGAGCAATCGCGTCGTGACTATTCAGAACGACCGCATTATCGATTACGATATCGAAGAAGCGCTCGCCATGAAGAAGCCCTTCGATCTGGATGTTTACAAGATCGCTCACGAGATCTCTATCTAATCACAATCATCATTAAAGCGGTGTTCTCGCCAGACGGGAACACCGCGTTTTTCTCTATATTGCGCGATGCGCATTGACAGTATCGCGCGGATTTGGTAAAATATTTTTATAAATATACGGCTTTGCCGTTTAAAGGAGACTATCGTTATGAGAGCACGGATCACAGCCCTGTTTTTAAGCGTATGCGTGTTGCTGGCGAGCATGGTAATCGGTGTTGCGCCCGCTGCCGCGGAAAGCGCAGCAAGCGGTTTTTACGAGCCGCTCCCCTTCACCGCCGCATACGGCACGACCGACGGCGCGGTATTATCGGAGCTGACCGCCATGGACGAAGCGGCGACCACCGCCATCGCCAAAGGTACGCCCGATGGTATCACCACCGATTCGGCAACCGGTATCCCTTGCCAAGTATTCACGGTGGATGTATCGAGCTGCCCGAAGGACGAAATCGTACTGTCCTTGCGCGCTTCGACAATTGAAAACGAGCGTTTGGCGCTGAAGGTTCTCAATCCCTCCACCAATGCATGGGACACGATCGCCACGGCGATGACCTCCACCGACGGTATCGGCGGAAAGGTAAATCTTGCCACCTACGCAAAGGACGGTAAGATCCAAGCTATGGCGACCCCCGATTATGTTGCCAACGGCAGCAACCGTATTCTGTGGAGCACCGACCAACAGCATTACACGAAGTTTGAAGACCTCAACGATACGTATTATGCCATCCATGAATACATGGTTGAGGAATATCAAGCGGGTCGTGCAAGCTATGTGATCAACACAGGCGACATCGTTGACGATATGCCTAAGCTTTCGGGCGCAAAATTCCAATGGACTGTTGCCGACAAAGCGTTTGATATTCTCGACGACGCCAACGTTCCCTACGGTATTGTGACGGGTAACCACGATGTCGGTGATTATCCCGCCAACAACTATTCTTATTATCTGCAATATTTCGCCGAAGAGCGATACGCAGGCAAGCCGTGGTTCGGTGGTACGGCGGATGATAATAAATGCCACTACGACCTTGTGACTGTCGGCAATGTCGATCTGCTGGTCCTGTATATCGGTTACGGTCAAGGCGAGTTCCAAGCAGTGCTTGAATGGGCAAATGAGGTGATTGCAAAATATCCTCACCGCAATGTTATCCTCTGCACCCACCAGTTCCTTAAGCCTACCACAGGTGAGCACGCCGGTCGTGCGGACACGATGTATGAGAAGATCGTGCTGCCCAATGAGAATGTTGTGATGGTACTGTCGGGTCACTACGACGGTGCGGCATATCGCACGATGAACGAGGACGGCCGTATCATCCAAGAGGTTGTTGCGGACTATCAGTTCGTGCAAAAAGAGGACGATTCGTATTATGAAGACGCGAAAGATCCCAAGCATAAGATCGGCGGCACCGAACATTGTAACGGTGAAGGCTATATGCGCGAGGTGCTCATTGAAGGAAATACGGTGAAAATGTATGCCTTCTCCCCTGTCACAGGCGGCGAAACGCCGTTTGGTCTGCGCGATAATTTGGCGCTGGAAGTGCCGTTTGCTCCCGCCGAGCGCCGCATCACAACCTCCCTTTTCGCAGCAGGTTATGAAGCAAGCAGCGGCATGCAGATTGATTGCAACACAGCCGAAGACGGCACGGCGACATATGTTGTTGCTGCAGCTGACGGTTCGGATTATACCGCGACGCTGAATGCCGACAAAACTGACCTGCAAACGCTTATCGAGACCGCATCGACACTGCGCAAAAAAGATTTTACCAAAAATTCGTTTGCACCGTTCAACGCGGCACTGAAAACAGCAAAGACGGCCGTTAAAGGTGATGATGACCAAGCGATCCGCGACGCATTTGTTGCATTGACAAATGCTATGGGCGCGTTGGCAGAGAAAGTCGACACCATGGATCCCGAAAAACTGACCGTGGTTGCCGATATCGATCTGGATTTGAGCAACTGGAAGAACGGCGACGGTACGAAGAGCTTATTTACCGACAACTCTTTCCTCGCAGTGGAGCAGCTGGAGGACGGCGGATTTACGGCACAAAAAAGTGCGCGTTCGCCTAACTCGTGGCCGGCGATCGTCTATACCGAGCCGATCACCTTCACCCCCGAGGACGGTAAAGTCTACCTCTATCTCGACTTGGAAGCAACAAGCACCTGGTCGTTCTACCCCACGGTAATCCAAGACGGCACACAATATATGGACCGCTGGAATTACATCATCGAGGGTTCGTACAACAAGACCTCCGATGCAGGCTCGGGCGTGTATAAAGGCGTGTTTGATGTTACCGATGCGCTGATTGCTATGGGCGTGGATGTTTATGAAGAGATGACAATGACGATTTCGATCAACATGGTTCCCGGCCCCGTCACCATCCACGACCTTGATATTTTGACAGGTGAATATCCCGACAGCTTCTTTGCGGAATATTGGGTATGGTTTGCTGTCGGCGGCGGTGTTGTGATCATCGCAGGATTGGTCTTGTTTGCGATTCTGTATCAGCCGAAAAAGAAAGAAGACACCGCAGATGATCCCCAAAACGATCAAAACAATGACAATAATACCGAAGAATAATCAAAAGGAGCTCCTGCTTAGCAGAAGCTCCTTTTTTATGCTTTTCCCTGCAGTGCATAATACCACTCGACCACTTTCAAGCGCACACGGTAACGCGCAGGATCGGTGACGACCTGCGTCTCGTAATCGGTCAATACCTCCTCAAGCGGTGTTTCGCATGCGCCCGCTAAGCACATCGGCGGAAATACCACGCACCACCAGTTGCGTCCCGCCCCCGCGCCAATCGTAATGCGCAGCGCTTCATATTCCCCTGCCGGCAGCGTAACTCGCTCATATTGCCGCGTAGTGAAATACATGGTGCAAAGCTCTGCCGATGCTTCATCGGCGCTGCCAAGCTGCATAAGGCAACGATTTGCTGCATTCTCAATGCGCGGCAATGCTTGTGTGAGCACTTGCCGCGCGGCGGCGCGCTCGGTTATACCGTCAAGCAGTCCTGCGGTTTCAGCAAGCACCGCATCCCGCACCTTAAGCTTGATGGCTTGATCGGCAGCGCTGTCCGAAGCAGCAATCACATGTAAACGCAGCACCCGCTCGCTGATATCCTCGCACGCAGCGGTAAACCCGCAAAGCGACAGCAATAAACAACCGCAAAGCCCCATTGCAAGCGCTGTTATCCACCGTTTCATATTCTGTCCCTCCCATTGTATGTTGCGAAGGGAGTATGCGCGGCGCAACAATTCGCTATACAGAAAAAAGCACATTCCTTTGCAGAATGTGCTTTTTGAGCTTTATCGGAGTTGCACCCAGTTACCGACGCAGCCGTAAGAGTTACCCATGAGCAGATAGTTGACGGTGACTTGCTTGACCGAATGCGGCGGGACCTCCACCGTGTAAAGCTCATAGTTGAGAGCGGTCACCGACGCGGTGATCGGGCAAATGGTGCATTTGGTAGCCAGCACTTCGCCCTGCGCATCGAGCACCATTGCCATAAGGGCGCCTTGCGCATTTTTGTTGATCGTGAAATAGCGCGTGGTGTTACCTTGATTGACAAAGGTCATATTTTCTTGATAATCGACCATCCAGTTGCCGAGATTGGCGCGATCACCGCAGCCGTCGGCATGATCATTATCGATGACAACGGTCTCGCCGTCGGTGGTGACGCATTCAAAGCTCATCATATCCGAGCCAATACCGCGCGAATCGTTCTGCGGATTGATATTGGTTGTCCATGTACGTCCGTAATAACTCTGCGGCTTGCTGTTAAATTGCGCATAAGGCGTTGTGTTATAACGCGCCGACGAATCGCGATTCACCGTATAGGTAACGGGGAGCTGCTGGGCGGGCGTATTGTCATTAACCGTCCACAGCATGTCCGCCTCAATCAAGCCCTGGTGATAATCAATACCTTTATACTGGTGTCCGAAGTTTGTATCGTTACGGCTGACAATATAGCCTTGCTCGGCAGGGTTTGCGATAACCTGCTTCACATCGTCATAGCAATAGAAAGTACCTGTGACATCGCCGCCGTAAACACGGAACTTCGCCACAGCGTTGGTGCATTTACCCGACGCCACGATCTTGTCGGCCGTTGCGGCAACATTGGTGTTGTTATAGGCATCCGTTGTGGTACCGCCGAGGACATAGATATATTTGCCCGCAGGGATGCGATAAGTCGTCGGTTGGAACACACGCGGCGCATATTTGATGAAATCCTGTCCTTTGTACCGTTCGCTTTCGTAGCCGTTGGCATCGAAATAATCGGACGGCAATGTGAACTGATAGTTATAATAATCCGACCAAGATTGTTGACCGAGCCACTCGCCGCTGGTTTGATAGCCGATATTGGTCACGGTAACATACACATCGGAGGTGCCCTCGTTCTTCAGCTGATAGCCGAGATAAATCGAACGACCTGTGAAATTGGAATGCTCCCAAGTCACCTCTACATCCCCGGTAAGTCCGCGGTTGCGTAGAATCGCCTGACCGATGTCTTCTTTTTGCAGTTTTTCGGGATTATTGAGGTAAATATAGCTGCCGCCGTCGCGCTTGGTATATTCCAGCACAGTGGCTTCCAGCGGGTCGACCGACGGGTTAA
>JAZURB010000256.1:0-3969 GCA_045605945.1 Acutalibacteraceae bacterium | reverse complement strand
GTCATATCGTCATATATCGCCACTGTATCAAATTGCGCATCGGCAAGCAGTCGCTTCCAGGTCGAAAGGGAATAGGCGCGCTCGCGCACACAATCGCTCGTGCGTGTGTATAAGCCGCTATCGGTTTCTTCGAAGAAATCGAGCGCCATATCCACCGTGCCTGTGCGTGCATTATACGCATTTTGCCAAACGCAAAGCAGATCTTCTTCTTCAAACACAAATGTGTTGTTGCTCAGCACCTCGCGATGTTTATACGGGGTGTTGACATCGAAGATCAGCAGGCCGCCCGGTGCGATAAACAGGCGAAGGCGGCCCAGTACTGCGGCGATATCGGCGGTGTTGTGCAGATGATTAAAACTGTCCAGTGTACACACGGCACCGTCCACAACATCGAAGAGATCGAGTTCGCGCATGTCTTGGCACAGCCACAGGCCGCCGTCGAATTTCTCTGCAGCGATCGCGAGCATATCTTCCGAACCGTCCACACCAATCGTGTCGATGCCCTTTTCGGCAAACAACGCTGTTAAAGTGCCGCTGCCGCAGGCAAGATCCAGTAAGCTGCGTGGCGTTTTATGGTGCTTCTCAAACAGTGAAAGCAGATAAGCCACGCGTGCATCATAGTCGTCGGTCATCAAGCGGTCATAATAGTCCGCCAGTGCGCCGTAGCCGCTCATTGTTCATCCTCACTGTAGGGCAGGGGGATGTTCTTTTCTTTCATGCGACCGAACACCATGTCATATGCATCGCAGCCGTAGATCAGCGAGCGGTTCACGCGGCTGATCGTTGCGGTGGAAGCACCGGTGGTTGCCACAATATCACTGTATACGCGTTTGTCGCTGAGCATCTTTGCCACAACGATACGCTGCGACAACGCTTTGATTTCCGATACGGTGCAAAGATCCTCAAAGAACTGATAGCATTCTTCCAGCGAGTCAAGTTGCAGGATTGCTTGGAACAGGAAATCCGCGTTAGCGTCCTTGATTTTCGAATTCATAGAAAGAACCTCCTTATGTTTAGCATATTCACACTCTAAAATTTTACCACACTACATTGCGAAAGTAAAGAGAAAAATGCAGAAAAAAGAAAAAATGTTGTTTTTCAGTGCATATACTTGCGTAAATGACGGATTTGTGTTATATATAAGGTATAATTCGTCAGCTATTGGGAGGTATTATTTATGACAATGAAACGCTGGACGGCTATTGTGCTGTCGTGTGTCTTACTTGCGAGCGTATTGGTGATGCCGACTTCGGCTGCATCCTCAGCAACGATCACGGTAGGAACGGTCAGCGGCTTAAAAGGCGATGTCGTTGAACTTCCCGTAACGATTTCTGCGGAGAGCTATCTTGTCAACGCAGACTTTTTTGTTGTGTACGATTCGACTCGCTTGGAATTGGTAAACGATCATTTCAGCGAAGGTTGCTATCGTGTCGGAACTGTCTTTTCGAACAATCGCTGGATATATATCGGCGCAAAAGTGTATAATGGCAAATTTCGATTTTCCACCGCATACAGCGGCTCGATCGGAACAAGCACCGGCGGCGAAATGTTTCGCGTTGCCTTCCGCATTTTGAAAGATGACTCGGAAACGATCCCGGTTAATCTCGTAGTAGATACCGCCTGCGCGAACGATGGTGCGAGCTCGCCGGATGACAGCGGTTATCCCGCTGACTATGAGCTGTCGTGTACCACCGTTGCGGGTGCTGTCAAGATCGGTACCGCCACCGAGCCTCCCACTGAAGAGAAGCTGATGGGCGACGTGACGGGGGATGGCGTGGTGAATATGCGTGACGCGCTGTTTTTGTATCAATGCATGAGCCGGCAAATCGAAATGACAGATGAGCGCAAAGAGGTTGCCGATATGACGGGGGATGGCATGGTGAATATGCGTGACGCCTTGTTCCTGTTTAGCAAAGTGTCGAAAGAAATGTAAGATCAACGACCGAAAGAGCGTATAAAACCGCTTTTTCGGTCGTTTTTATAGGTATATATGCCTAATTTTAAGGATTTATAAAAATTTTAAGAAAAACACTTGACCGCAGAAATAGTTTGTGGTATACTTGCAATACCTCAAAAGGGGTTTATTTTTTTGCGCGCATTTTTGCGCCGAGTCCCCGATGAGGGAGGCTTATCAATATCCGAAACATGGAGGTGCCGTTATGAGAGTGAAGATCACTTTGGCTTGCACGGAGTGTAAGCAACGCAACTACAACACAATGAAGAACAAGAAGAACGATCCGGATCGTCTGGAAATGAACAAGTATTGCCGCTTCTGCAGAAAGCATACTGCTCATAGAGAGACGAAGTAATTGCTGATCATTCGAATTGGAAACAGAAAGGAAGGGTCTCAATGGCTGACGAAAAAATCGTGAGCAAAAAGGAAGAAGCCGCGAAATCGGCGAAATCCGACAAGAGCAAGAAACCCGGTATTTTCCGTCGGATCGGCAAGTATTTCCGTGATACGAAGGGCGAGTTCAAGAAGATCATTTGGCCGACGTTCCCCAGTGTCGTGAGAAACACGCTGGTGACGCTGGCGCTGTGCTTGGTGTTCGGTCTGTTGATCGTTGGTGTCGATGCCGGCTTGACCGCACTGATCAAACTGGCTCTGTCGTTGAAATGATCCTTTGCCATAATTTGCAAGGAGGGTCAAACTGATGGACGAAGCAAGATGGTATGTAGTGCATACCTATTCGGGTTACGAAAACAAGGTTGCCACGAACTTGGAAAAGATCGTCGAAAACCGTAAGCTGCAGGACTGGATTCAAGAGATCTGCGTGCCGACGGAGATGGTCACCGAGATCAAAGACAACAAGAAGCGTGAAGTGGAGCGCAAGATTTTTCCCGGTTATGTGCTTGTGAAAATGGTCATGAGCGATGATTCGTGGTACATCGTGCGTAACACCCGCGGCTGTACGGGCTTTGTCGGCCCGAACGGCAAACCTGTCCCGCTGACGGAAGAAGAGGTCGCGGCGCTCGGCGTTGAGAAACACGAGATCGTCATTGACTATGCTGTCGGCGACATGATTCGCATCGTGGACGGTCCCCTGGATAATTTCACGGGTCGTGTGGACGAGATCGAATTGGACAAAAACAAGATCAAGGTTACGATTTCGATGTTCGGTCGCGAGACTGTTGTCGAGTTGGAGCCCGATCAAGTCGAGCGTTTGGACGACTAAACGCTTGAGAAACCAGAAAGTTATATGTGCTTCAATATAAGCGCATATTACCTGTGCGCCGGACACATTTCCGGCTGTGGGAGGAACGGTCGACTTTCCGAAGAGGGGAGTACCGATTAGCCGTTCCGCCATCCACCACGAACTTTGGAGGTGCAAGTAAAAATGGCTCAAAAAATCACCGGTTACATCAAACTGCAAATTCCGGCTGGCAAGGCCACCCCGGCGCCCCCTGTTGGTCCGGCTCTCGGTCAGCATGGCGTCAACATCATGGCGTTTACCAAGGAATTCAACGAGCGTACGAAGAACGATGTGGGTATGATTATCCCTGTCGTTATCACCGTGTATGCGGATCGTTCGTTCACGTTCATCACCAAGACTCCCCCTGCGGCAGTCCTCATCAAGAAGGCTTGCGGCATCGATAAGGCGTCGGGTGTTCCGAACAAGACCAAGGTTGCCAAGATCACGACCGAGCAAGTCAGAAAAATCGCCGAGACCAAGATGAAAGACCTGAATGCCGCTACCATCGAGACTGCTATGAGCATGATCGCCGGTACTGCGCGCAGCATGGGCATCGAAGTTGTCGACTGATTTTCGGGTGGGAGGAACCCCTCAACATTCCGATTTACCACTCAGCCGCTATCGCTCCGCGAGGGAGGATAGGCGGACTCAACAGGGAGGAACACATTTATGAAACATGGTAAGAAATATGTCGACAGCGCCAAGCTGATCGACTCGCAAAACCTTTACGATGTCTCGGAAGCTCTTGATCTTGCGGTGAAGACCGGCAAGGCGA
>JAZURB010000255.1:0-3914 GCA_045605945.1 Acutalibacteraceae bacterium | reverse complement strand
GTCGGTTCCGCGGCGCTCATGGCGCAAGCGGCGGATGTCGTTATCGCGGTTGACGGCTGCGATTATCGCCTGAATGTCGGCGACGATCAGGCGGATGCGGATGTGGCGGCTGCTTCTCTCGATGAGGCGCTTACCACTGTGCGTGCGGTGCTGGCGGCGCTGCCTTCCAATAACCTTTCTGCCGCTTCGGTGTTCGAAGCGGACGCGGCAGCGGTGACTGCAGCGGATGTGGCGGGTGCCATTGATGCGTTTGCCGATGCTGATACCACCATCGAACTCTGTAATAAAGACGGTGTCCGCACTGCGTTTGCCCGTGTGGGCGGCGTGTCCTGCGGTTTGGTTTCTCTTCAGGGCGACAAGCTCGGCTGCGCTGCGGCGCGTGCTGCGCGTTTCGTTCGCCTGTGCGACAGCTTCTCGCTGCCGGTGATCACCTTTGTGGACGCTTGCGGCTTCTGCTGCCTCAAGACTGCTGCGAAGATGTCGCAGGCGTATGCCGAAGCGACCACCGCGAAGATCACCGTGATCGGCGGCCGTGCCTACGGTCCTGTGTATATCGCGGTTGCCGGTAAGCGTGCGGGCGCGGATGCAGTTCTCGCTTGGCCGACTGCGCGTATCGGTGCGCTCGCTCCCGAGACGGTTGTCTGCCTCGAGTGGGAAGATCGTCTTGCAGCGATGACCGATCCCAAAGCGGATCGCGCGAAGCTCATCAAGGAATACGAAGACACCATGTATGATCCCGCTGTGGCAGCGGCTTGCGGCTGTGTGACCGATGTGGTTGACATTTCGGAAACCAAGGCGCGTTTGGTTGGTTTGCTGGATATGCTTTCCGGTAAGCGCGTGACCAAGCTTCCCAAGAAGCATGCAAACATTCAACTGTAATTTATCGCTTTGATTATAAGGAGGAAACAACCATGAAACACTTCAATATCACTGTTAACGGCACTGCTTATGATGTCCAGGTCGAAGAGCTCGGCGCCGGCGCTGCTCCCGTGGCTGCCGCTCCCGTTGCTGCTGCTCCTGCGGCTGCTCCCGCTCCTGCGGCTGCTCCTGCTGCCGCTGCTGAGGGCGAGTCGATCGACTGCCCGATGCCCGGCACCATCCTGAATGTTCCCGTGTCTGTCGGCGCCAATGTGAAGGCGGGCGATGTTCTGGTCATTCTCGAGGCTATGAAAATGGAAAACGAGATCAAGGCTCCTAACGACGGTGTTGTCACCGCTGTCCATGTCCGCAAGGGCGACAGCGTGGATTCCGGCTCGCCGCTGGTTTCTATCAAATAAGAACCGCGTAACTCTTCCATTTTAATTTAACCTTGACGAAAGGACGGATGTAACCATGGCTAAGGTAGGAATTACCGAAACCATTTTGCGCGATGCTCACCAATCGCTGGTGGCTACCCGTATGACTACGGAGGAAATGATTCCCGCGCTTGAAGCACTCGATAAAGTCGGTTTCCATTCTCTGGAATGCTGGGGCGGTGCGACATTTGACTCGTGCCTGCGCTTTTTGAATGAGGATCCGTGGGAGCGCCTGCGCACCCTGAAAAAGCATATGCCCAACACCCCGCTGCAGATGCTGTTCCGCGGTCAGAATATGCTCGGCTATCGTCATTATGCGGACGATGTCGTTGAGTATTTTGTGCAAAAATCCGTGGCAAACGGTATCGATGTGATCCGTATTTTCGATGCACTCAACGATCTGCGCAATCTGCAGACCTCGATCAATGCGGCGAAAAAGGAAAAGGGTGCTCATGTGCAGGTTGCTGTGTCGTATACGACCGGCCCTGTGTTCACCACCGAATATTATGTGGATTACTGCAAGAAGCTCGAAGAAGCGGGCGCTGACTCCATCTGCCTTAAGGATATGGCGGGCCTCCTCGTGCCTTATACGACGTATGAGCTCGTCAAGGCAATCAAAGAGAATGTCAACATTCCGCTGCAGATCCACTCGCACTTTACCGCAGGTATCGCCGACATGGTGCTCATGAAGGCGATCGAAGCAGGCGCCGATGTGGTGGATACCGCGTTGTCGCCGCTCGCAATGGGTACTTCGCATCCCGCTACCGAGTCGATGGTTGCGGCGCTGCAAGGTACGCAGTATGATACGGGTCTGGACCTTGTCCAGCTCACCGAGATTGCTAAGCATTTCTCCGGCTTGCGCCGTAAATATCTGGAGAGCGGTCTTCTTGATCAGAAGGTGCTTGAGGTTGATGCCAACGCGCTGATCTATCAAGTTCCCGGCGGCATGCTCTCGAACCTCGTCAGCCAGCTTAAGCAAGCGGGCAAAGAGGATCAGCTTGAGGCTGTTCTTGCGGAAGTTCCGCGCGTTCGTGCGGATGCAGGTTATCCGCCTCTCGTGACGCCCTCGTCGCAGATCGTCGGCACCCAGGCGGTGTTCAACGTCATCAACGGTGAGCGTTACAAGATGACCACTAAGGAATTCCGCGGTGTTGTCCGCGGTGACTACGGTCGTTCGCCCGTGCCGATCGATCCCGCTTTCATCAAGCAGATCATCGGTGACGAAGAACCGATCACCTGCCGTCCTGCCGACCTTCTCCAGCCTGAGCTTGAGAAGATGCGCATGGAAATGGCGCAATGGTATGAGCAAGAGGAAGATGTGTTGACCTACGCTCAGTTCGGTCAGGTCGCTGTTAAGTTCTTCGAGGAACGCCGTAACAAGAAATACGGTGTTGACGGCGCTCATTACGACGCTGATAACAAGGTGCATCCTGTCTAATGAATTTTAACGGAAAAGCCTCTCTGTGGCGAGAGGCTTTTCCGTGCATTTATTCATGCGGTAACAGAGCGTCGTACAGATCGGAGGGACTCTTCTATGATTCGAAGCATGACCGGCTACGGCCGTGCGCAGCAAACCGTTGACGGAATGGATATTACCTTTGAAATCAAATCCGTCAACCACCGTTATTTTGAATATTCGTCCCGTTTGCCTCGTGCATACGGCTTTTTGGATGATAAAATCAAAAATCATATCAACCGCACCGTCTCTCGCGGCAAGGTGGATGTGTATTTGTATATCGAAACGGTAGATGCCCCGGGCAGCACCGTGACGATCAATCATACGCTCGCCAATGCGTATTTGGAAGCGTACAAAGAACTCAGTGAGACCTACGGTCTGCGTGATGATGTGTCGGTTTCGCTTTTGTCGCGCAACCCCGATGTCCTCACCGTGCATAAATCCGCTGAGGATGAGGAAGCGATCTGGAATGCCGTGAAAACGGTGCTCGATGAAGCTGTGGCGAAATTTATCGCTATGCGCGAGGTAGAGGGTGCGCGTATGCGCGAGGATCTGCTGTCGCGTCGCGAAACCATTTTGGCAGCAGTTGCTAAGGTGGAGGAGCGCTCTCCCGAAACCGTGAAGGAACATATGGCAAAGGTTGAACAGCGTATGCGCGAATTGCTGGATAATGCAGCGATCGATGAGCAGCGATTGCTCACCGAAGCGGCGATTTTTGCCGATAAGATTGCGGTTGCCGAGGAAACGGTGCGCCTGCGTAGCCATATGGATCAGCTCGAGCAGCTTCTCAGCAGTGATGAGGCAATCGGCAGAAAGCTCGATTTTCTTGTGCAGGAAATCAATCGCGAAACCAACACGATCGGTTCGAAAGCAAGCGATGTTTCCATCGCGCGTGTGGTTGTGGATATGAAAGCGGAGATCGAAAAAATTCGCGAGCAGCTTCAAAATATCGAATAATTTCCGATTAGGGAGGCGCGGAAAACAATGACATTGTTAAATATCGGCTTTGGTAATATGGTCGCGGCGGATCGTCTGCTTGCGATCGTCAGCCCCGACTCTGCGCCTATCAAGCGTATTATCCAAGACGCAAAGGACACGGGGCGCTTGATCGACGCTACCTACGGTCGCCGCACGCGTGCCGTCTTGATTATGGACAGTGACCA
>JAZURB010000254.1:0-2761 GCA_045605945.1 Acutalibacteraceae bacterium | reverse complement strand
GAGGTATAAATAACCATGGGTAAAAAAGGTAATCCTGCGGTGACAACCGACGGCATCTACGACGCACGCACGCTCGGTGTCCCCAAAATGCTGGTTCTCGGTTTCCAGCACATGTTCGCCATGTTCGGCGCGACCGTTCTTGTTCCGCTGCTGACAGGACTGGATGTAGCAACCACCTTGCTGATGGCAGGTTTGGGAACCTTGCTGTTCCACCTGATCACCAAAGGTAAAGTGCCGGCGTTCCTCGGTTCTTCGTTTGCCTTCCTCGGCGGTTATGCAGCGATCACGGGCATGGCAGGCACGGAAGGCTTTGAAAATTACACAACGGCGCAGCTTCTCCCCTACGCTTGCCTCGGTGTAGCTTGCGCAGGTCTGCTGTATTTCGTGCTGGCAGCTCTTGTAAAAATCGTCGGCGTTGACCGCGTGATGAAGTTCTTCCCGCCTGTTGTGACGGGTCCGATCATCATCGCCATCGGTCTCGGCTTAGCAGGCTCGGCGGTGAACAACTGCCAATCCAACTGGCTGATTGCTCTGACTGCACTGGCAATCATCATCATCTTTAATGTCTGGGGCAAAGGCATGTTGAAGATCATCCCCATTTTACTCGGCGTGCTCGGCGCTTGCGCGATTGCCACACTGCTTGCTGTGTTCTTCGGTCAAACCATTGCCCTTGAGGACGGCACGCAAGTGATAGCACTTGGCGGTAACGCGGCATTCCAGCTGTTTGATGTGGCGGCTCTGGAAGAGTTCAAATCCGCAGCATGGATCGGTTTGCCCGTGGCTTGGGATCGTACCGTGTTCGGCGGCGTGGATTGGAGCAACGGCTCGCTTATCCTCTCCTCGATCATCGCGATCATGCCGATCGCTCTGGCGACTATGATGGAACATATCGGCGACATCTGCGCGATCGGTTCGACCTGCGGCAAGAACTATGTGAAGGATCCCGGTCTGCACCGCACCCTCATCGGTGACGGTTTGGCGACCACGCTCGCATCGCTGTTCGGCGGCCCTGCCAACACGACTTACGGTGAGAATACCGGTGTTTTGGCGCTGTCGAAAGTGTACGATCCGCGCGTGATCCGCATCGCGGCGGTTATTGCTTCGGTGCTGGCGTTCTGCCCGAAATTCGCAGCCCTCATTCATTTGATCCCGACGGCGGTCATCGGCGGCATCTCGTTCGTGCTTTACGGCATGATCTCGGCGGTCGGCGTGCGCAATGTTGTGGAAAACCGCGTTGACTTCAGCAAGAGCCGCAACCTCATCGTCGCGGCGATCATCTTGGTGTGTGCGCTCGGCTTGACGGGCGGTATTTCGTTCAGCATCGGCAGCGTGGATATCACCCTGTCGGCCCTGGCGGTCGCTTCGCTCGCGGGTATCATTCTCAATGCCATTCTGCCTGACAAGGATCATTTCAAGATCAAATAAATACGAGATATAACAAAGGAGCGGTTCGTATGAACCGCTCCTTTATCTTATGTCTTTATTAAGTCTTTAACGACCTCGGCAGCCAGCACCAGTCCCGCTGCGGACGGCACAAAGGAAATGCTGGCAGGCACCCGCTTGCCGTCGGCTGCAGGCGGCGCTGCGGGCTCTTCTTTGGAATAGACGACCTTGCACGCCTTGATACCGCGCACCCGCAATTCGCGACGCATCACACGCGCAAGCGGACATACGGTCGTTTTATGGATATCGGCGACCTCAAACCGCGTTGGATCGAGCTTATTGCCTGCACCCATGCAGGAAATCACGGGGATGCCCAGCGCATTAGCGCGCACGATCAGCTCGATTTTCGCGCTGACGGTATCGATCGCATCCACGATATAATCAAACCCGCAAAGATCGATCGCATCGGCGGTTTCGGGCGTATAAAACAGCGCCTTGGTTTCCACCGCACAATCGGGCTGGATATCCTTCACACGCGCGGCAGCAACCTCCACTTTCAGCTTGCCGACCGTGGAATGCAAAGCGACCAGCTGGCGATTGATGTTCGACACGCTGACGGTATCATTATCGACAAGGAGCAGCTTTCCGACACCCGCTCTGGCGAGCGCTTCCACCGTATACGAGCCGACGCCGCCGACACCGAATACCGCAACCGCCGCACCGCGCAGGCGGGCAAGCGCATCCTCACCGATGAGCATGGCGGTTCTTTCAAAGCGTTCCTCCATCGTCGGACACCTCCTTGTAATTTTCGGTAAACGAGATAACGGGCGAGCCATCGGATAAGCGATAGCCCGGAATCATCGCGAGATTGACATTATGTAAGCTGCGGAACAGTTGCCCGTCCGCATCGGGGATCTGTGCTTTGAGCGATGCGGCAAGTGCCTTTGTTTGTGCCCGTTTTGAGCCGCCGCATCCCGCTTCATGCAGCGGACAACCGCTATGCAAAAACGCTAAGCCGCTGTTGGTTTTCCACAAGGTAACGGCATGCTCACTCACGGCATACAGCGGTCGAATCAACTCCATGCCCGCATAATTCTCCGCGTGAAGCTTAGGCATCATGGTTTTGATCTCGGCACCGTAAAGCATGCTCATGAGTGCGGTTTCAACCACATCGTCGCGGTGATGTCCAAGCGCGATCTTGTTACACCCTTCTTCGGCGGCGAGTTTATACAGCCAGCCGCGACGCATACGGGCGCACAGATAACACGGCGAGCCGCTCGATTCTTCGGAAACGACGCGAAACAGCGGGACATCCTTGATGACGAGCGGTAAGCCGAGTGTTTCGCCGAGGCTTTCGAGCTGCGCGCGGTCGGCGGGC
>JAZURB010000253.1:0-8025 GCA_045605945.1 Acutalibacteraceae bacterium | reverse complement strand
AGCGGTATGCCCGGCATGCTCCCCGTGATGAACAAGCGCGTGGTGGAGCTTGCCGCGACGGCAGGTCTGATGCTCAATTGCGAAATCAGCCGCTATACTACGTTTGACAAGAAAAACTACTACTATCCCGACCTGCCCTGCGCTTACCAGATCACCCAGCTCAATCATCCGATCTGCACCAACGGTCTTGTCAAGGTCAAGACTGCCGAGGGTGAGCGCGAGATCCGCATCAAGCAGATCCACATGGAAGAGGATGCGGGTAAGCTCGTGCACAGCGGCAACGCCTCGTTTGTCGACTTCAACCGCACCAGTGTGCCGCTCATCGAAATCGTCACGCAGCCCGACTTCCGCTCCCCCGAAGAGGTGGTCGCGTATTTGAACAAACTCAAATCGGCGTTCCGCTCGGGCGGCATTTCCGAGTGTGAGGAAGGCGCGATGCGCTGCGATGTCAACATTTCCGTGCGCCCTGAGGGCAGCGAGGAATTCGGTGTGCGTACCGAGATCAAGAACATGAGCTCGTTCGAAGCGATCGACCGCGCGATTCGTTATGAGGCGCAGCGCCATATGAACGCGCTGGAGTTTGAAACCGAAGAACTCGTGCAGGAGACTCGCCGTTTTGACGATGTTTCCGGCAAGACCTTTGCCATGCGCAACAAGGAAACCGAAGCGGATTATCGCTATTTCCCCGATCCCAACCTCATGCCCATCGTGATCGACGATGCCTGGCTCGAGGAGATCAAAGCGAACAAGCCCGAAGCGGTGGATGAAAAGGCGGAAGCCTATCAAGCGCTGGGCATCTCCGATAAAGAGATTGCGATGATCATGAGCGATCATAAGATCGCCAAGCTGCTGGACGATACAGCGGCAAAAGGCGTTCACGCGAAAGATGCGGCGGCATGGATCCTCACCGATTGTGCGGGTATTCTGCGCAAAAACGGCTTGCTGCTCAAAGATCTGGCGATCACCGCCGACGATCTCGCGACCATCATCAAGATGGTGGACAGCGGCAAGATCAACCGCGGCGCGGGCAAAAAGGTGCTTATCGCCGTGATCGAAAACGACGTTGATCCCGAAAGCTATTGCAAGGAGCAAGGTTTCGCCGTGCAAGCGGACGAAGGCTTGATCGCGTCGGTTATCGATGCGGCGATCGCTGCCAACCCGCAAGCGGTGGAAGATTACCGCGGCGGTAAGGAGAAAGCCCTCATGGCAATCTTCGGTGCTTGCATGAAGCAGCTGCGCGGCAACGGTGATCCGCAGGTCATCAAAGCGCTTCTTGAAGAGAAGATGAAAGGCTAATAGTGTCATACAGGGGCGGTCCGTCGATCGCCCCTGTATTTTCATAAGGATAGGTGAATATCATGACGAAAAAACTCTATGAAATCGACGCCTATATGCACGAATTCGATGCGACGGTCGTGTCGTGCGAGCCATGCAAAAACGGCTATGCGCTCGTTCTCGATCAAACCGCCTTCTTCCCCGAAGGCGGCGGTCAACCTGCCGACGAAGGCGGGGTGTGGAGCGATCCTGCCGCGCCTTGCCGCGTAACCGATGTGCAGATCGACAAAGACGGCATCATCACCCACACGGTGGAGCGTCCGTTTGCGGTCGGCGCGACGGTGCACGGTAATCTCGCGTGGATGCTGCGCTTTTTCCGCATGCAAAACCATACCGCCGAGCATTTGCTGTCGGGACTGATTCATCGTCAGTTCGGTTACGATAATGTCGGCTTCCACCTTGCGGACGATTATGTCACGCTGGATGTCAGCGGCCCGCTGACCGATGCCGATATCATCGCACTGGAGGAACAAGCGAACCTTATCGTCTATGATGATCGCGCGGTGTATGCGCAGTTTCCGTCGCCCGATAGCCTCGAAAGCATCGACTACCGCAGCAAGCTGGATATCACCGAGGGTGTGCGTCTGGTCACGATCGAGCAAACCGATATCTGTGCCTGCTGTGCGCCGCATGTGCGTTCGACGGCGGAAATCGGACTCATCAAGATCCTCGATGCCATTCCCTACAAAGGCGGCACGCGCATCACCATGCTCAGCGGTATGCCCGCGTTCAAGGATTATTTTGCGATTCACGAATCGCATCGTACGATCATGAAAATGCTGTCCGCGCCCCGCGATAAGACGGCGGAATTCGTGGCGCGGCTGCAAGAGTCGCTTGCCGAACAACGCGCCGAGAATGCGCGCTTGCAAAATGAGTTGGCGACAGCGCGCTTGGAGACGGTGACGATCGGCGAGGTGATTTGCGGCTTCACAAGCGGCGCGAGCTTTGATGCACTGCGGCTTTGTGCCGAGCAGGCGGGCGATCCCGACCGCTTGACGGCGATGTTCTCGCTCGAAGCGGACGGTGCGGTCAACTATTTTCTGCGCTATGAAAACGGCGATGTGCGCGACACCGTCAAAGCGCTCAATGCGGCGTTCAGCGGCAAGGGCGGCGGCCGCCCGCAATACGCGCAAGGCAAAATCACCGCCTCAAAAGAAGAGATTACGGCATTCTTTGCTGAATAAATGCCGTATGAGAGCCACAGCGAGATACATTCGACTGCGTCTTGTCCGCGTCGCCCTGAGCGAGTCGCAGACGAGTCGAACGGTTCTCGGACAAGACTTCGCTCCGTATGACGCGCTGTGGAAAGACGAACAATAAAAAAGTGCTATCGCGATAAGCGATAGCACTTTTTGTTTTTTGTGATAATCAGCGCTCGTTGATGTACTTCGTGAGCTCCACGGGATCGACGATAACGCCGTCCTTGTACACGCGCATGTTGCCCGAAGCGATCTCGTCGATGAGGATAACCTCGTCGTTGTTGTAGCCGAACTCAAACTTGATATCCCACAGATCCAGACCGATCGACTTCAGGTCATCCGCCACGATCTTGGTGATTTTCAGGGTTTGCTCTTTCATGCTCTCGAACATCGCGGGAGTCATAACGCCCAACGCCGCAAGACCTTCGCCCGTCACGAGCGGATCGCCCTTGGCGTCATTCTTGAAGGTGCACTCAACATAGCCACCCTCGAGAACGGTGCCGTCCTCGATATACTCGCCGTAGCGGCGAATGAAGCTACCCGTTGCGACCAAACGGCAGATAACCTCCAGACCGTGACCGAACACGGTTGCGGGAAGCACTTCCATCGTTGCGTTGTCAATGTCCGCGCTGACATAATGCGTTTTGATGCCGGCGGCCTTAAGCAGCTCGAAATAGTGGATCGAGGACTTGAGGTTTGCTTTGCCGATGCCGTCAATCGTCAGACCGACGGTATTCTCGCCCGGATCGAACACGCCGTCTTTACCGGTGCAGTCGTCCTTAAACTTGAGCATCACGTTGCCGTTGTCAAGCTCATAAACGTCTTTGGTTTTGCCTTGGTACAACATTTTCATAGTCATGCATCCCTTCACAGAAAAATTGGAAAAACGATATAATTACTCTACCACAATTCGACGCAAAATACAATTCCTATTTTCAAAAAAATTCGCTGCATTTCAAAAAAATCTGCTCACAGACGCGGCGCTGCCCGAAAATTACCCGTGAGATTTTTACAGAATAGGGAAAATATCGGCAAAATCCGAAGAAAACGACACCGTTCGACGCACCGCATAGCAAAAAAGCTGCAAGTTTTGCGACAAAGATATTGCCAAACTATTGCAAAAATTACCAATAAATGGTAATATCGACTTGTAGGGTAACAACCAAATCATAACAAGGCAAGCGGAGGGAATTTACAAGAATGGATAAACAAATCAAGGTGCTGATGGCCGACACCGGTGAACAATTCGGCAAACCGTGCGCGCAAGCGATGCGCGCCAAAGGAATGGATGTGCAGCTACTCCCCAAAGACGGGCGACAACTGCTCGATACGATTTTACGGGAAACCCCCGATGTCGTGATCATGGATGTGTTTTTACCGCGTCTGGATGCGATCGGGGTGATGACCGAGGTGGCTAATCGCATGAAGGGGGATCGTCCGCATTTTATGGTGATGTCGGGGTTTGATAACGCCGATCTCGAATATGAAACTATGCGCGCGGGTGCGGAGTATTATTTCCTCAAACCGTTTGATGCAGCGGATATGACCGAACGCATCCTGAGCATTTGTCAAAAACGCACCGCCGATATCCCGCGCATCGATCATATCGCGGCGGCGGGCAGCTCGCTGGAGATCCGCGTTACGGATATTATCCACCAAATCGGCGTTCCCGCACATATTAAAGGATACCAGTATTTGCGCGATGCCATTTTGATGGCGATCGAGGATGAAAGTATCATCAACGCCGTCACCAAACGGCTCTATCCCGCCGTGGCGAAGAAACATATGACCACCTCGTCGCGTGTGGAACGCGCCATTCGTCATGCGATCGAAGTCGCGTGGGACAGAGGCGATGTCGATGTGCTCAATGCCTATTTCGGCTATACGATCCATAATTCACGCGGCAAACCCACCAACAGCGAATTCATCGCCATGATCTCGGATAAATTCCGCTTGCAACTGAAAATTTCGTAAGAAAAACGGACGGGTTTCCCGTCCGTTTTTTGTGTGGTAACCCCGTAGGGCGGGGGCTTGCTCCCGCCGATACATACCAACCTGCGGCGGTATCGTAGGGGAGGCGTTTCGCCTCCCGCTTCATAACGGAACGGATAAATCCGTTCCCTACATGCTCGCCCCAACCTGTGGTAGGGGGCGGCGACCCCGATGCCCCGCTCGCACGATATAAAAAGCGACGATATCCTCGTCGCTTTTTTATGCATGTAACAATGCATCATAGGAGATGTCAAACACTTTCGCAAACGCAACAATTTCAATGTCGGTGACAAATCGCTTGCCGCATTCGATGCGTTGGATCGCGTTTTTGTCGAGATCAATACCCACCAGTTGCATGCGCTCTGCTAACTCGCGCTGCGAAATCTTCAGGGCCTTGCGTTGCGCGGCGATCGCTTTGCCGCAAATATTGTTACGCCCCTCATCGGTTTTGTTGATAAACATAGCAATCTCCCTTTTTGACATTTAGTGCTTGTCAATAAGGAAATTATATGCTATAATTCTATCGAAAATGACATTCACAGAATGTCAAAATGATGTTTTTTTGGAGGGGTAAGTATGAAATGTCGTTTTAAGAGTATGTTATCGTTGCTTTTAAGTATTGCTTTGCTTAGCGGAGTGTTTTGCTTCGATAGCGTAACGGTAGAAGCAAAAAATGCAATCAAAACAAGAGCGGAGGCCACATCATGGCTGAATGCTCAGGAAGGGGCTACATATAATTTTAACGGAGCGAATGGTACACAGTGTGTTGAATTTGTTAAGGCGTATGTGAATTGGTTAGTTAACGGAAATGCCTGGTCGGATTGTTGGGCGAGCACTGGTTGGGGTGGCTCGACCGGCGATGGACATACAATTTGGCAAAATCCGATTTGGAATGAGTTTGGTTGGAAGGTGTATCCGAATACGGCAGATTTTGTTCCGCAACCGGGTGATATCTTTTCTGCTGGTAAAGGTACCTATAGCCATACAGGCGTTGTTATTTCGTCTACCGCATCGACAGCAAGAATCGCCGAGTCAAACGGGCGAGATACAATCTGGGAAAACGGCGACTCTGTGTGGGTGCATGATATAACATGGGGACCTTTTGGTGCGGATCATTATCATTCTCCGAACTATTTTATCAGACCCTATTTTGCTGACACGCCGTCTTTAGTAACACCTTCCATAACATTTGATAAAAACTCGTATATGTTAGGGGATACCGTTACAGTTTCGTGGACGCCGTCTCCCGCCACTTCCAATTTATCGCATTATTGGATCACTGTGTTTAATCCTGACGGGGTCTCATATATTGGGGAGAGAATAAATAAGTCGGTGACTTCTTATAGTTTTACTCCTCCCGGAGCGGGAACGCATTCCGTGAAACTCATGGCAACGCCTATTGGCTCTGTGTCCGGTGAAGGGAGCTTGATCGACACAAAATCATTCGTAGTCGTTAACGATGTGGATGCTCCGTCAATTCGAAACATTGAAGTTTCAGATGTTAGTGCAACCGGGTATACAATCACCTGCGAGGTTTCGGATATGAGCGGTGTTTCGCAAGTTGCATTTCCAACTTGGACTGAGAAAAACGGTCAAGACGATCTTCTGTGGAAGGATGGAACAATTACAGGTTCAACTGTAACTTTTCGAGTTGATGCAGCAGAGCATAATAACGAAGAGGGTAAATATATCACACATATTTATGCAACAGACATATACGGAAACAAAACAGAAGGACATCCTGTGTATGCGATTGTTGATCGGACATCGCCCACGATTGAAAGTGTTGAAGTATATGATGTCGATGAAACGGGATATTCGATAAAAGTTACAGCCAGCGATAATTATGGCGTGACTCGCGTAGCGTGTCCTACTTGGTCGGAGGCAAACTACCAAGATGATTTGTTGTGGAAAGATGCGGTTTTAGAAGGGAATACAGCGTATTTTCGTGTTAATACTGCGGATCACAACAATGAACTCGGAACATATGTAACAGATGTGTATGTTTATGATGCAGCAGGAAATCGCAAAACCTCAAACTGGATTTGGACACATGTTACTGCAATGGCTTCACCAACTAAAATGGTATCGCGAAACGGACACACGTATACGTTTTATGAGGTGTATCGTTCGTGGGGTGCTGCAAAAGCATTATGCGAACAACTCGGCGGGCATCTTGCGACAATTACATCCGCTGAAGAGCAGGAGTTTTTGAGAAACCATGCAGACGGAAAAGCGTTTTGGATTGGTGCCGTGGATCAATATAGCGATAATCAGTGGCAATGGGTAACCGATGAAATGTGGGGTTACACGGCCTGGGCGGATAATCAAGCCACGGATACTAAATACCCTGAGCGTTATGCGTACCTTACAACATCCGGCGAATGGAACAATACTTGTATGGAAATGAATGCAGAGAAAATAGGTTTTATTGTGGAGGTCGATCCTGATATAACATCGTCGGAGATCGGCGATGTCAACATGGACGGTACAAACAATATGCGTGATGCACTGATGCTGTATCAAGCGGTAAGCGGCAAAGCAACGCTTGACATCACGCAACAAACGCTCGCCGATATAAACGGTGATGGCACTGTTAATATGCGCGATGCGTTGATGCTGTATCAACAAATTTCCGGATAAGGGAAATACAACACCAACAAAAAAGGGACTGTCATTTTGACAGTCTCTTTTTCTATGCACCTTACAGGTTATTGATGATTTCCTGCAGCATATCGCGGGCGAGGATGACATCGGCGACTTGTTGATCGCCTTCGATCTCACGCTCGATGGTGATGCAGCCGTCATAACCGAGGTCGTAAAGACCCTTGATCAGTTTCGGGAAATCGACCTTGCCTTGCCCCATCGCGGTCTCTTCGCCGAGCTCGCGACCCGAGGTCGGATATTTGCCGTCCTTACCGTGCACGCCGCGGACATACTTGCCGAACACATCCAGCGCGTCGACGGGGTTGCCCTTGCCGTAGAGAATGAGGTTGGCGGGGTCGAGGTTGACACCGAGGTTATCCATGCCCGTATCCTCGAACAAGCGCAGCAGCACGACGGGGGTCTCCTGACCGGTCTCAACCAACAGGTATTGATCGTTCTGCTTGAGGTAAGCGGCGATGTTCGTCACCGCCGCAACAAAACCGGGATAACGGCTGTCGTAGGGGTTGGAGGGGACATAGCCCATGTGGGTGACGATGTCGGTCACGCCGATCTTCTTGGCAAAATCCGCACCCTGCTTGAGGTTGAGGACACGCGCGTAGCGATACGCCTCGGGCACAAGGCCGAGCGTCTCCTGACCGCCGTAGAAGTTCCATTCCACAGGACCTTCCCAGCCGCACCACAGCGCGGTGATGGTCACGTCGTATTCTTTGCAGGCGTCGAGCACTTCTTGCACGCGCTCGTCGGTGCGTTGCGACTGATCCCAGCTCATCAATTGGCAATGGTGCAAGCCGAGCTCCGCGAGGTTCTTGAATTTCGGGGCGAGGGGCAACGA
>JAZURB010000252.1:0-4694 GCA_045605945.1 Acutalibacteraceae bacterium | reverse complement strand
GAGAGGACAGCGCCGCACAGGCGCACCGCGTGTTTGAAGCGCTGCGCACCGCCGATGATCGCGGCGCAAAAACCTTATTTGTTGCCTGCCCCGCGACGAACGGCATGGGACTTGCCGTCTATAATCGTTTGTTGCGTGCGGCGGCGTTTCGGGTGGTGCAGGCATGAAGATTTTGGGACTGACAGGGCCGACCGGTGCGGGCAAAGGTGAGGTTGCGCGGCGTCTCGCAAAAGCGGGTGCGCTCATCGTCGATACCGATCGCATCGCCCGCGAGGTGGTCGAAAAAGGGCAGCCGTGTTTGGCAGCGCTCACCGAAGCGTTCGGCGAAAATATTTTGCAAGCAGACGGGTCGCTTGATCGCGCGGCGCTCGCAGCGGCGGCGTTTTCGTCGCCCGAAGGCAGCGCGCTGCTCAGCAAGATCACCCATCCGTTTATAATCGCGCGCAGCCTGGAAATACTAAAGCACAGCACCGCCGATCGCGCGGTGATCGATGCGCCGCTGCTGTTTGAAAGCGGCATGGACGCCTATTGCGACACTACCGTCGCCGTGCTTGCGCCCGCCGAGGAACGGCTGCGTCGCATCATGGCGCGTGACGGCATTGCCGAAGATCGCGCGGTATTGCGCATGAATGCGCAACCCGAAGAGGCATTTTATCGGGAGCGTGCTGCGTATACTATAGAAAACGACCGCGACGAGCAAGCGCTCGACGAGGCGGTGCAGGCGCTTGTGGGCGCTGTTTGGGAGGAGTCATAAACTTGAGTAAAAAACGAAAACGGACGCGCCGTAAAAAGCGCGGGCCGCTTAGCTATATTCTCGGGCTGCTGCTGATCGTGGCGCTGGGCATCGGCGTGTGCTTCGCGCTGCGCGGCGGCTACACCACCCTCATCAAATCCACCTATAAGCTGGAGCATTACGACACGGTGATGCAAGCGTGCGCGGATTTCGATGTCGATCCCGCGCTCGCGTATGCGATCATGCGCACCGAAAGTAAATTTGATGAATACGCCGTATCGTCCGCCGATGCCAAAGGACTCATGCAGGTCGCGGATATTACGCTGGAGTGGATCCATATGCGCTCGGATGAGTTTGACGAGGTAACTTCGGCAGATCTGTTTGACCCCACCGTCAACATTCGCTGCGGCGTGTATACGCTGTCGCTGCTTTCGGAGCTGTTCGAGAGCGAGCAAGCCGTGGTTGCCGCGTATAACGCGGGCGTCGGCGTCGTGCAGGAATGGCTTGCCGATCCCGCCTATTCTGCCGACGGTGTACATCTGGATACGATCCCTTACGGCGAGACCGAAGCGTATGTTGAACGCGTTGCGTCTTCGAAGGCGATTTATACCGAATATTATCATCTCACAAAAGGAGAGTCTGAATAATGGAAGAAAAAACTTTAGCTGAACAACTGCGCGAGCAACTGTGCTACACCCCGAAAGTCGCGGCAAAGACGATGTCTGCCGACGAGGTGCAGCAAGCCGACGATTACTGCGAAGGCTACAAAGCGTTTTTGGACGCGGTCAAAACCGAGCGCGAAGCGGTGAACTTTGCCGTCGCCGAGGCGGAAAAGCGCGGCTTTGTGCCGTTTGTTGCGGGCATGAGCCTCAAAGCGGGCGACCGCATCTATGTCAACAATCGCGATAAGGCGCTGCTGCTTGCGGTCATCGGTCAAAAGCCGATCGCCGAGGGCGTGTCGATCGCGGCGGCGCATATCGATTCGCCGCGTCTCGATCTGAAACCCAACCCGCTGTATGAAAATCAGCATCTTGCCTATTTTGATACGCACTATTACGGTGGTATCAAGAAATATCAGTGGACGACTGTGCCGCTGGCGCTGCATGGCGTGATCGTTAAGAAGGACGGCACGCGCGTGACCGTGACGGTGGGCGAAGATCCCGCCGATCCCGTCTTTTGCGTGACCGATCTGCTGCCGCATCTTGCCTCCGAGCAGATGCAGCGCCAGGCGACCAAGCTGATCGACGGCGAAAATCTCGATATCCTCATCGGTTCGCGCCCCGTGTGCGACGAGGACGGTGCGGATCTCGTTAAGCTGAATGTGCTCAAGATCCTCAACGAAAAATACGGTATTGTCGAAGCGGATTTCCTGTCGGCGGAGCTGGAGGTCGTGCCTGCGTTCGGTGCGCGCGATGTCGGCTTTGATCGCAGCATGATCGGCGCCTACGGTCACGACGACCGCGTGTGTGCCTATCCCGCGCTGACGGCGCTGTTCTCGCTGGATGCCCCCGCGTATACCGCGGTGACGGTGCTTGCCGATAAGGAAGAAACCGGCTCGGACGGCGCCACCGGCATGCAGTCGGCGTTCCTTGCGTATGTGATCGACGATATCGCGGCGGCGTTCGGTGAAAAAGGACATCATGTGCTGTCGAAGTCGATGTGCCTGTCGGCGGATGTTAATGTGGCGCTCGATCCGCTCTATCCCGAAGTGACCGAGGCGCGCAACTGCGCACGCCTGAACGGCGGCGCGGTGCTGACCAAGTACACAGGCGGTCGCGGCAAGGGCGACACCTCGGATGCCGCTGCGGAGCTGATGGGTCGCTTCCGCCGCATCATGGATGATGCGGGCGTTGTATGGCAGGTCGGCGAGCTGGGTCGCGTGGATGTCGGCGGCGGCGGAACGGTCGCGAAATATATCGCCAACCTTGATGTCGACACCGTCGATCTCGGCGTGCCCGTGCTGTCGATGCATGCGCCGTTCGAGGTCGTCTCCAAGTTGGATGTGTATGCCGCGCACAAGGCGTTTTCGGCGCTGCTCGGTCGCAGCGAGTAAGGAGAAGCAGCTATGTGGGAAAAGATCCAAGAATTTTTGAATATTCCCGTGGGCAGCATCACTGTACAAACGATTGTGTCGGCGGTGCTGGTGGCGGTGGTCGGCATTGTGATCGTGAAATTGATCATGATGATCGTCAAACGCGCGCTCGCCAAATCGACGCTGGATGACAGCCTGCAAGGGCTCATCCGCATCATCGCGCGCGTGGTGCTGTGGGTGATATTGCTGCTGGTTGTCGCCGATTTCATCGGCATCCCCGTCACCTCGTTGGTGGCGGTGCTCAGTGTGGCAGGACTTGCCGTGTCGCTCGCGATCCAAGACACGCTTGCCAATGTGTTCGGCGGGTTGCTGCTGCTCGCTTCCAAAACCTTTGTGAGCGGCGAATATGTGCAGATCGGCACGCTGGAAGGTTCCGTGACGAAGGTCGATTTGATGAGCACCCATTTGCTCACGGCGGATAACAAGCATGTGCGCATCCCGAACAAGGATGTGCAAGCCGCCGCCATCACCAATTTCACCCGCGAGCCTGTGCGCCGTGTGGACGTGACGGTCAACGTGTCTTACGATGCGCCCACCGAAGCGGTCAAGGCAGCGCTGCTGCGCGCGGCAACGGCGGTGGAAACCACGCTTGACGATCCCGCGCCGTTTGCGGGACTGATGGCGTACGAAAGCAGCAGCGTTCGGTATGTGGTGCGCGCATGGGCGCACACCGATGCGTATTGGGATACTTTTTTTGCGATGAACGAAGGTGTGCGCGAAGCGTTCGCTGCCGACGGCATCGAGATCACCTATGATCACTTAAATGTACATCTGCTCGAAAAATAACCGCCCCTTGTGAGGAGGATGTCGCATGAACGATCCGCGTTTTCATATCGATCGCGACACGCTGGTGATCGACGGGCTGCAGCAGACCTATCGGCTGATGCAGCTGTCCGACAGTCATATGAGCCCCGACTCACCGCTCGACAGTGAGGAGCATCGGCAAAAGGCGGCGCATCTGCGCGCGGTGTGGATGCAGCACGGCAACGGCGTGACGCAGGAGGAGAATTTTTGCCGCTTGCGCGATTTCGGCAAGGAGCAGGGAGCGGATATGTTCCTGCTTGCGGGCGATATGACCGATTTCCCTTCGGTCGGCACCGCCGAAGCGGGTCGCGCGCTGTATGAAAGCGCGGGCGCGTATCTGTATGTCCTCGGGAACCACGAGGGCGGCGAGTCGCATTATCCGCTGTTTGCGGCAGCAACAGGCGGCGATCCCGCGATCCAAATCAAAGATCTCGGCGAGCTGCGGCTGGTCGGTGTCGATAACGCCGCGCACACCGTGAGCGACCGAGTGCTTCAAACGCTTGCCGATGTGCTTTACGGCGACAAGCCCGTGATCGTGGTGCAGCATACGCCGTTTTCCGCACCGACGCTGCGCCCCGATGCGATTGCCTATTGGCAGGATGTGTCCTATTTCCTGTTCGGCGAAGCGGGCAAGGATGCCAACGCGAAAGCGTATGAGCAGCTGCTGACCAAGGAAAAAACGCAGCTGGCGGCAGTGGTGGCGGGGCATCTGCATTTGGCGCATGTCGACACCTTCGAAAACGGCGTCACGCAGTATATCAGCGCCCCGTGTCTGGCGGGCTACGGGCGCCTGCTGACAGTGACGGGACAATAAATGAAACAAGGGGTGACCGTCGGTCACCCCTTTCAATATAGGTATAATATCCTCGTAGGGCACGACCTCAAGTGTCGTGCCGCGCAACGCCGCTTGAGGGTGCCCTCTGCGAAAAAGGCGGCGTTGTGTGCGTCAGCAATAATTCAAAAAAAGCCCCCGCAATGCGAGACTTCCCATAAGGAAGTCTCGCATTGCGGTGGCTTTTCACATTATTTCTTCAATGCTTGCTCAATTGCTGTCGCGAGCTGATC
>JAZURB010000251.1:0-5158 GCA_045605945.1 Acutalibacteraceae bacterium | reverse complement strand
GGCTGGGTGGAAGAAGAGGACGAGGATGCAGCGGCGGATCCCGTGCTGGAGCGTGCCGAACCCGAAAACCCCTTCGGCTTTGTCGCGGTCGCGGCGGGTGAAGGCCTTGAGGCGCTGTTCACCGATCTCGGCTGCGATCATGTGGTCAGCGGCGGTCAAACCATGAACCCCTCGACCGACGATATCCTGCAGGCAATCGAAGCCACCCCTGCGAAGGTGGTGTATGTCCTGCCTAACAATAAGAACATCATCCTTGCCGCCGAGCAGACCGTGCCGCTCGCGGATCGCGAGGTGCGCGTGCTGCCCACCCGCACGATTCCGCAGGGCATTTCTGCGATGCTCAGTTTTGATGCGGATGCATCGGTGGAGGATAACCTGCTGGCAATGACCAAGGCGGCGGACAATGTGTCCACCGGTCAGATCACCTATGCGGCGCGTAACAGCGATTTCGACGGTCATCAGATCACCGAAGGTCAGATCCTGGCGCTCGATAACAACAAGCTGTCGTTTGTGGATACCGATGTGAAGCATGCGGCTGTCAAGCTGTGCCGTAATCTGGTCAATGCGCGCCGTCTGTCGGGTCGCGACACCTCGTTTATCACCATGCTGTACGGCGAGGATATCTCCGAGGAAGCGGCACAGGAAGCGGCAGATGCGATTTCTGCCAAGCTCGGCGGCGCTGTGGATGTCACGGCGATTCCCGGCGGTCAACCTGTTTATTATTATATCTTCTCTGTGGAATAATCCGTACTGCACAAAGCCTCGACACCGTCGAGGCTTTGTTTGTTCATCGAAAGGAGGGAACAAGAATGGACGAACGCATGGAACGCCTTCGTAAAACCGCGATGGCGTTGCCGCTGTCACCGGGCGTGTACATTATGCGCGATAAAGCGGGCAAGGTCATCTATGTCGGCAAAGCGAAAGCGCTGAAAAACCGTGTCAGCCAATATTTCGGCAGCGGCAGCGGGCATTCCGCAAAGGTGCGCCAAATGGTTGCCCATGTCGACCGCTTTGAATATATCGTGGTCGGCAGCGAGTTTGAAGCGCTCGTTCTCGAATGCTCCCTCATCAAGCAATACAGCCCGAAATACAACATCCTTTTGAAGGACGACAAAGGGTATCATTATATTCGCGTGTCACCGCCGCCGTTTTCGCGCATTGCGGTCGTCAAACAAAAACACGACGACGGCGCGCGGTATATCGGGCCGTATATGAGCTCTTACGGCGTTAAACAAGCGGTGGACGAAGCGAATAAGGTGTTCGGACTGTCGACATGTAATCGCACCTTATGTTTCGGTAAACACCCGCCGCGCACCGAACGTCCGTGCTTGAATGCGCATCTCGGTCAGTGCTGCGCACCGTGCACGGGGCGCGTGACGGAGGACGACTATGCTGCGCGTGTAGAGGGTGCGATCGATCTGCTCACACGCGGCAGCAGCGCGATGATCGCGCGATTAACCGAGCAGATGAACGACGCAGCAGAAAATCTCGAATTCGAAAAAGCCGCCAAGCTGCGCGACCGCATTGCCGCCATTCGCCGCATCGACAGCCGCCAAAAGGTGGTCATGTCGAAAGTGCCGCGCCAAGATGTGGTGGCGGCGGTGCGCTCCGAAGGGCGCTGCTGTTTTGAGGTGTTCCGCTTTGTGAACGGGGCGCTCACCGACCGCGAAGAATTTGTGGTGGATATCGATGCGGGCGAGGCTGCCGATCGCGGTGCGTTCTTGCTGCAATATTATGCCGCCAAAGACACCGTGCCGCCGCAGATCACGGTGGATCTGCTCCCCGAGGATGCCGCGCTGCTGGAAGAATATTTCTCCGAAAAAGCGGGACGGCGCGTGCATATCGTGTGCCCACAAAAAGGCGAGCAAGCCAAGCTTGTCGCGATGTGCAAGGACAACGCCTCCCAGCATCTGGCCGACATCCTCGGCATGAGCGGACGCGAGACGGCGGCGCTGGATGAACTCGCGGCGCTGCTCGGACTTGCATCTCCGCCGCAATATATCGAAAGCTACGATATCTCGCACACTGCGGGCGAGGACGCGGTCGCGGGCATGATCGTGTATGAAAAAGGACGCCCGCTCAAAAGCGCCTATCGCCGTTTTGCCATTCGTGTCGCCAAGGGCGGCGACGATCCCGCCGCGCTGCAAGAGGTGCTTGCGCGCCGCATGACCGATTATCTCGATGGGGTGGAAGGCTTTGCGCATCTGCCCGATCTGATTTTGCTCGACGGCGGCGAAGCGCAGGTGAATGCCGTGCAAGCGGTGCTGGATCAACTCGGCATCACCGTGCCGCTGTTCGGTCTTGTTAAAGACGGGCATCACCGCACGCGTGCTGTCGCCTTCGGCGGCGGCGAACTCAGCCTTAACAGCTGCCGCGCGGCGTATACGCTCGTGTCCTCCATGCAAGAGGAGGTGCACCGTTATGCGATCGGTTATCACCGCAAAACCCGCAGCCGCAAGATCGGCACCACGCTGACTGCGATCGACGGCATCGGCGAAACCCGCGCCAAAGCGCTTCTTCGCCATTTCGGTTCGGTCAAAGCGGTGGCAAAAGCGAGCGAGGAAGAACTGCTCATGGTCAAAGGCATGACAGCCCCCGCCGCCAAAGCGATTGTGCGTCATTTTGAAGAAAATCCCCCGCGAGACGGGAATATATAAAAGGAGTTACCGATATGAAACGATTTTTAAGTTTTTGTTTGACAGTGTTGCTGCTTGTCGGCTGCCTGCCGACGATGATGACGGCGAGCGCTGCCGCTCCCTCCGTGTCCTACACGTTTACAGGACGCGATGCTGCCCGTGCGGGTTATGGTGAAGGCACCATTACGATCGCTCCCGAAAACAGCACCGCGAGCGGCTATTACCTGCTCTATTTTGCCAATGATAGCGGGCTTTTGGCGGGCTACGATGAATTTGCAAGTCTGCCGATTACAGGAAACACCGTGACCTACACCGTCAAGGAAGGCACCCTGCTGCCGCCTGCGGCGACTAAGCTCGCACTGTTCAAAAGCGCATCGAAATTTTTAGTGACGCCGCCGAGCCTTTCGCAGGCGGTTGCGTCGGTGACGATCCCTTCCAAAAAACGGCTGACGTTAGCGGAGGAAACCTTCTCCTTCGGCGCGGTGTCGGATGTGCATGTCAACTATGAATCGCTCGGCTACGGCGCGCATCAAAAATGGGTCAATACCCTCAACTTCTTTGCCGCACAGGGCATGGAGAAGGTTATCGTGACGGGCGATATGACGGGTGATGCCGACAGCGAGCCGCTCGCCGACCAGTATGCGACCTATCGCCGCTTGAGCGATGCGTCCGCGTTTGATTATGCGGATATCTACGAAGGTCTCGGCAACCACGGCAACACCGTCGAAGGACGCAAGCAATTCGTGCAGTATACGGGCGGCCCCGAAGAGGTACACCCGAGCGAGAATTCCGCGTGGTTTTCGATCATGGTCGAGGGTAAATCCGCCCAGGACCGTGATAATCTCTTCCTGTTTATGTCGCAGGAATTGAGCGGTCCAAGCATGAGCGACGCGATCGACAACTTCTCTAAAGAGCAGATCGATTGGCTCGAAGGTATGCTCAAAACCTACGCGAACACCGAAACCAATATTTTTCTTATCGAGCATTCGCCGTTTCTCAATTACGGTCCCGGCGACCGTTACAACGGCGATTACACCAGGAAGGTCACCTTCAAAGAGGAGTATCCTCAAAACATGCGCCTCAAAGGGTTGATCGAAACCTATAAAAACATCATCCACCTCTCGGGTCACACGCATTTGTCGTTGTATGACAACGAGAACTATGCCACCGAAAACAACACCTCCTGCCGCATGATGCATGTACCGTCGGGCTGCCAACCCGCGACCTACAATAACGGCAACAATAAACTGGGCAACGGTGACGGTCGCCAAACCGTCAACGCGTCCTACGGCAGCGAAGGCTATACCGTGCGCGTGTATAATGATTACATCATCTTCACGGGACACAACATCACGACAGGTCGCGTTGTTCCCGCTGCATGCTATATTTTGCCCACCGAGCGTACGCAGACTCCCGACGAAGCATTCGAAGGCGCAGGTACGCTTGCAGACCCCTATCGCATCGAAACGGCGGCAGATTTCCGCGCACTCACGAACGGGTTTAACAGCTCGACCTCCACGGTGAAGGAAAATATGTACGGCTACGGCAAGTATTTCCTGCAAACCGCGGATATCGATATGACCGCGATCAGTGGCTACAATGGTACCGCCGCCACCGGTGATGTCAAAACCTATTTTGCGGGCATCTATAACGGCGCAGGTCATACGCTTAAGGTGGATATCGATGCCGACGGCATGCGTTCGATCTTCCCGTATACCTACGGCACGATCGCCAATCTGCGCATTGTCGGTTCGATCCGCGCTGATGAAGGCGCACAGCCGATCCGCTCGCTCTACGGTCATGCGGTGAACTGTCTTGTGGATATGGAATTGGAAGCACCGTGGGCAAACGGTCTGCTCTATTCCAATTACAGCTTCACCTACAATGTGTATACGCGCGGCACGCTGCGCGGCGACACACCCGACGCCTTTGCTTGCTCGGACTATTCGACCGATCAGTATAACCTGTATCATTGGCACACGACCGCAAACGGTGCGGCGGTAACCGACGAAAAGGGCATCCGCTCGCAGGATGCGGCGGCAATTGCGGCGGCATTTAACGATCGCTCGTCGAGCGCCTATACGACCGCACTTGATGCGCTTGGCGGCTTCGCAATCGAGCCTGTGACGACACAAAACGGCGAGGTCGTGTTTGTCAGCACGACGCTGGCAATGGGCGATATCGACGGCGACGGCAATGTCACCACCGCCGATGCCCGCACGGTGCTGCAAAGCTCGCTGAACATTGTCACACTCACCTCGTCGCAAAAATTACGCGCCGATATCAACGGCGACGGTTTGATCAACACCGCCGATGCCCGCGATATTTTGAAAATGAGCTTGTAAAACCCCCACCGCTCATGGCAACCCCGTAGGGTACGGCATCCGCGATGTGCCGCCAAGCCTTCCCCTCGAGGGGAAGGTGGCATTTGCGAAGCAAATGACGGATGAGGTGTAGCCGCCTTTAGGCGGCGTCAAAAGCAACAATAACCTCACAACAATAAAAAGCGGGCGGCTCGAAAG
>JAZURB010000250.1:0-4956 GCA_045605945.1 Acutalibacteraceae bacterium | reverse complement strand
ACCTCCTTCTGCCCCACCTCGATGACGCTCGGCTTTGAAGAACTGCAAAAGATCTTCGCGAATGTTGCCGCTTGCAAAGGCAAGGTTTCCGGCGCTTACATTCAGGGTATCAATATGGAAGGTCCGTACATCTCCATGGCGAAAAAGGGTGCGCAAAACGGCGCTTACGTCCGCAATCCCGACAAGGATGAATTCAAGAAACTGTACGATGGCTGCGGTGGCTGCATCTCCGTTGTCGACATCGCGCCCGAGTGTGACGGTGCTGAGGAATTCATTAAAGAAGTACAACCCTATTGCCCCGTATCCACCGCACACACCTCGGCAGGTTACGACGAAGCAATGAAGGCAATCGAGTGGGGCGTGCGTCATACGACTCACCTGTACAATGCGCAAAGCGGTCTGACCCACCGTTCGCCCGGCGTTGTCGGCGCGGTGTTTGATGCGGCTCCCACCTACGGTGTGCGCGCTGAACTGATCTGCGACGGTTTCCACATTCACCCCGCGGCGCTGCGCATTGCGTTCCGTCAGCTGGGAGAGGATAACTCCGTTATCGTTTCCGACTCCATGAAGGCGGCAGGCCATGTGGACGGCGAGTACGATCTCGGCGGTCAACCCGTGTACGTGAAGGACGGCAAGGCGCTTCTCGCCGACGGCACAATCGCGGCTTCCACCTCTAACATTCATGAGGAGTTCAAGAATGTCGTATCCTACGGCATTCCGCTCAAGCAAGCAATCAAATCCGCAACGATCAACCCCGCCAAAGCGATTCGCGCCGATGCCACCACCGGCTCAATCGCCGTGGGTAAATACGCGGATATCGTGGTGCTTGACAAAGACCTCGAGATCAAACTGGTTATCGTCAAAGGCGAAGTGAAGGTCAACAATCTGTAAAAAGTTGCGTATTTTCACGAAAACTCCACGCAAACTTCTTGACTTATCCGCCAAAACCGTGTATTATAATATGTAATATATTTATTTTAATGTTTAGGAGGTACTTGTTATGAAGAAGAACCTGTGGATTTGGATCGCTGTTATTGCTGCAGCTGTTGCAGCGGCTACCACGATTGTGGTGCTGGTGCTTCGCGCGCGCCAAAAAGCGAAGAGCCTTGTTGAGCCGATCTATGATTGCGGCTGCTGCGACGACGCTTGCGCGGACGAGTGCGCCGAGGACTGCGCTGAATAAACAGAATATTTCCCGTCCTTCCCCAAAGGGCGGGATTTTTCTATACCCCATTTCATGGCATTCAAGGAGGAAATTGGCATGGTAAACACAAATGCTGGTGAAAAATTTTTGAAAGAAGGCTTGACCTTCGACGATGTGCTGCTTATTCCCGCAGCCTCGGATGTGCTCCCGAGCGATATCAATGTGAGCACCAAACTCACGAAAGACATCACGCTGAATATTCCGCTGATGACCGCTGCAATGGATACCGTTACGGAATCCAACATGGCGATCGCCATTGCTCGCGAAGGCGGTATCGGTGTTATTCACAAGAATATGCCGATTGAGAAGCAGGTTGATCAAGTGGATCGCGTTAAGCGTTCGGAGAACGGCGTTATCGTTGACCCGTTCTTCCTCTCCCCCGATCATCTGGTTCGTGACGCGGACGAGCTCATGGGCAAATATAAAATTTCGGGTGTGCCGATTTGCCGCGACGGCAAGCTTGTCGGTATTCTCACCAACCGCGATATGCGTTTCCTCTCGGATTTCTCGCAGCGCATCGAAGATGTGATGACGCACGAAAACCTGATCACCGCTCCCGTCGGCACGACGCTGGAGCAGGCACAGGAAATCCTCCGTCAACATCGCATCGAGAAGTTGCCGCTTGTGGATGCAAACGGCGTTCTGAAAGGTCTTATTACCATTAAGGATATTGAAAAGAACCTGAAATATCCCAATTCCGCGCGTGATAAGGCAGGTCGTTTGCTCTGCGCTGCCGCTATCGGCGCAACGGCGGATGTGCTCGACCGCGCTTCGGCGCTTGCGGCTGCCGGTGTTGACGCATTCGTGCTCGACTCGGCGCACGGTCACAGCCAAAATATCCTCAAATCTATCAGCAAGGTGAAGGCGGCGTTCCCGAATATTTCCCTCATTGCGGGCAACATCGCCACCGCCTCTGCAGCGGAAGCCTTAATCGCTGCCGGTGCGGACGCGATCAAGGTCGGTATCGGCCCCGGCTCGATCTGCACCACCCGCGTTGTTGCAGGTATCGGTGTGCCGCAGATCACGGCGGTATATGATGCTGCTTGCGTCGCTTCGAAGTACAACATCCCCGTCATCGCGGACGGCGGTATCAAGTATTCGGGCGATTTGGTGAAAGCGGTTGCTGCCGGCGCTAATGTTTGCATGATCGGCTCGCTGGTTGCGGGTTGTAAAGAATCTCCCGGTGCTACCGAGATTTATCAAGGCCGTCAGTTCAAGGTGTACCGCGGTATGGGCAGCTTGGCTGCTATGGAGCAGGGTTCGAAGGATCGCTACTTCCAAGAAGCAAACAAAAAGCTCGTTCCCGAAGGCGTTGAGGGTCGCGTTCCTTACAAGGGACCGGTTGCCGACACCATTTACCAAATGCTCGGCGGTCTGCGTGCCGGCATGGGTTATTGCGGCTGCCCCGACATCCCCTCGCTGCAAGAGCGCGGTCAGTTCATCCGCATCACGGGCGCGGGTCTTAAGGAAAGCCATCCCCACGACATCACCATTACCAAAGAGGCGCCGAACTATTCGACCAGCCTGTAATAGCAAACAAAAAGCCGTATCCCTTATGGGATACGGCTTTTTTATTTACGGAATTTATGAACGGAATCGGATAACTCGGCGAGTTCCTCTTTCGAAAGATCGGGCAAATGCTCCAGTTTATCCAAAAATGCCGCCAGTGTTTCTTTTTGGCGTAATTGCGTGAGTTGATTATAAAACTGCACAACCACACCCGTTACCACGGCGATGATCAAGCTGGAATACACGGTAACCACCAACGAAAGGATTTTGGAGAGTGGCGAAGTGACAAGCACATCACCGAAACCGATTGTGGAAAGAACAGCATAGCAATACCACAACGCATCGCCGAAACGCGTAATGTGCGGCTCGATAAGCCAAATCACCGCAGCAATCACCACCACAACAATTGCATACACGATCAACATATGCGCCGCACCCGTTTCTTTTAATATACGGCCGAGAATTTTGAGGCGTTTCATTCCGTCCCCTCCTCTTCGCTTGTAACCTCTTGATCAACGGATTTGACAACAGGGATAAGCGCAGCAGCGATTTTTCCTTTGCCGCGTTGCTTTAAGTAGAAAATTCCAATCACGGAAAAGACAACAGCGCCGATAAAATTAACGATCAAATCTTTCATCGTATCAATAATGCCGATATCGAGATAACCGCCGAACTGCCATTCTTCCCCATTGACAACGACGCTTTCGATCGGAATGCTTACCACCTGATTGGAGGCGGTTTCATCAAACATCACGGAATTAACGGTAGAAACAATCCAGTCTTTTTGCATATCTGTTCCGAAAAGGCAATCCATACCGAATTCGAAAAATTCCCAAACAACGCCGACTGTCATCGAAAAACAAAACGCGGTGAATGCCACGAAATAGGGCGACATTTTCAGCGAAAAACGCTCGCTGCGATCGAATATATCAATGAGTGAAAATCCGACCGCTGCCATCAAAAAACCGTTTGTTATATGCAGCATGGTATCCCATATCGGGATTTTTACATAAAACGCATTGATCTCGCCGAGAATTTCCGCCGCAAAAATAAAAAACAGGATAATCGTCTCAAGTGCCACGGGAATACTGACACCGAGTTTTTTATCAATGATTTTCGGAACCGAAAACAGTGCCAGTGTCAGAACGCCCATGAACATATTATGATAATTACCCAGAAACGCCTGACGCACAATCGTTCCTATGACCAGAATATATAAAATCAGTTCGATATATGTGCGGAAATATTTGCGCTTTTTTCGTTGCTCTTTCACAAAATCACCCTTTCTGTTTAACAGTATAGCACGGGGAATTCGGTTTGTAAAATAAAAAATGCTCTGCTTTTGCAAGCAGAGCATTTTATCAGCGAAAAAGGTCGATTATTTAACCTCGACTTCAGCGCCAGCCTCTTCGAGCTTCGCTTTGATCGCGTCAGCGTCGTCCTTAGAAACGCCTTCCTTGAGCGCCTTGGGAGCGTTGTCAACGATTTCCTTCGCTTCCTTCAGGCCCAGGCCGGTCAGTTCCTTAACAACCTTAATGACAGCAACCTTGTTAGCGCCGGCAGACTTCAGCACGACGTCGAACTCGGTCTTCTCTTCAGCAGCAGCGCCGCCGGCAGCGGGAGCAGCAGCCATAGCCACGGGAGCAGCAGCAGAGACGCCGAATTCCTCTTCCAGAGCCTTCACGAGCTCAGACAGCTCGAGAACGGTCATAGCCTTAACTTCTTCGATGATTTGAGTGATTTTCTCAGACATGATAAGTACCTCCATTTTGAGATTTTTTAAAAATTATTGATGTGTCGTTGATAACGACGGGGTTTTCCGCCTCATGCGGAAAGGAGAATTACGCCTCGGCGCCTTCGCCCTGCTTCTCGGCGATCGCGTTCAGGACGCGAGCCAGACCGGAGATGGGCGCGAGCAAGGTGCCCAGCGTGATAGCGACCATAATGTCCTTCGGCGGGATCTTGCCGAGTTCGTCAACCTTCTGCGCGTCGATGACTTCGCCATCGATGAAGCCCGCTTTCACGGTGAAGGTCTTGCTGCTTTCTGCATACTTGGTCAGGATGCGCGCAGCAGCAGTGTGGTCCTCGTTGCTGAGAGCCAGTGCGGTGGAGCCTTCCAGAACGGAGTCCAGAGCGGACATGTCCACGTTCGCAGCAGCACGACGCAGCATGGTGTTCTTCACGACGAAGTACTCAATGCCGGCCTCACGCAGATCACGACGCAGCTTCGTATCGTCCTCCAC
>JAZURB010000249.1:0-6679 GCA_045605945.1 Acutalibacteraceae bacterium | reverse complement strand
GCTCGACGCTGATGCTGTCGGAAGAGGATTCCGACACGCTTTCGCTGGTGGATTTCGAATTTTCCAGCTGGAATGCTTCTTCCGTGCTGAACGAATAATTCACATTTACAGAGGTTTGGCTTTTGTCCGACCATTTATGCTCATAGCCAACCTCAGCGCCGAACACATTGGTGATGGTAACGCCGTTTGCTTGTGTCAGCGTGTTGGATACGCCGCTTTCCTTGACCCAGGAATGCGACATTTCCGCCGACGAATTCGTGCTGTTATCGTTCCAGTTAAGCACCGTTTTCAAGGTGGGAACGCCGCCGCCGTCACTGACCATCTCATAGGTGGTATCGTCGTTGATCGCGGAAATTACGGGATCGTAAAAAGCAAGCAGAAAACTGTTGTAGGAATATTTTTGCGTGCCGCCGTGTTGATCGGAGGTGTTGACATAGGTATAATAAATCAAGCCCTCATATTCCTCGTCGATATTATAATCATGCACTTTTTTAAATTTATCCGCTGTGAGGTTGCTCTTGGCACGCGACGATGTTTTGGCACGATGCTCTGCCAGATCGCCGTAAGCATCGGTGAACACGCTGTCCCACGTTGTGGCTTGTTTCAATCCGCTCGACGATGTCCACGCGCTGGCATCGGCGGTGTTATATTCCGTATAGCCATCCGTCGCGTTCATAAAGCAATACACCAGATCGCTGTAATGACCGCCACCGAAATCTGCATCAAAGCCGTTACCGGCGTGATCGTCATATTGCATTTCCGACTTGAACACATCGTAAGCAAATTGCGTCCAATAATACTGCACATTTTGATTGATGATCGCGTTGCGGAAGACCGCGCTCATATCGTCGGAGGACACACGCTCGGGCATGTTGGCGAAGCTGTCGGTGAAATACAGCGTTTTGCCGACACCTTCGGTAGAGCCCTCGGGATAGGACTCCTTGACCTGCACGGCATATTCATCGGGGCTGACATCATCGGCATCATACGAGATGATATTGTTATACCATTTGGCATCCTGTTCGATCGAGCCAAGGCTCAAAAACCCGGTCAGGCGACAGTTGGTGGCGGTACCGTATCCCACCGATGCCCGCATTTTGATCATCGTGGTTTTCGTGGGTATGACGATGTTGTTACTGTTGAATGTGCGATCTTGTTTTGAGGATGAATAATGCTTTTCATTAATCACCCAGCGTCCTGCATTGAAATCCAGCACATTGCCGTTCGCATCGTAACACTCTACGGTGATTTTATTATGCATCGTACGGCAAATGCCGCTGTGTGAATACACCTGCGCCTGATACACCAGCAAGCCTTGCTTGGCAAGTGCCAAGGCATTGCCCGCCAGATACACCGTGCCGACAAATTCGGCGTCCGCCAGATAGCGATTGCTCGGAATATAATCGTAGTTTTGCGAATAGGGCACAGTGTCGATCGTGGCGGAATAGGTGTTGCCGACCAGACCCGTTTCGCCGATGATGGTCGGCGACGAAAATGTAACATTGCCTTTGGTCGACAGATACGACTTCAAGTTCGTGCGATTAACGACAGTGACTTTTATCGTTTTCGCTTTGGAGGGAACTTTTCCCGAAACTGTCAGCGTCGTATCTTGCTTGTCGGTATCGTAATCGATTTCGCTGTCGCTCAAGTCACCACTCAGATGCACGTTGTTCTCGTCGTAATATTGCACCGTCAATGTAGCGGTTTGCTTGCGACAAATGCCGCAGTGCAACACAACGCTGATTGACAGATTCAGCGATCCGTCTTCCGCCAGTGCGGCGGCGTCTTGATCCAAATGGATCGTTGTTGTCCGCACTTGACTTTTGACGTACGATTCTTTGCCGTCGTTGACTGTCAAAGGGATCGATGACAATGACGATGTCAGGTAATACCCGACTTCTTCCGCCGCCGCAGGCACGACAGGAATAATGCACGCTGTCAGCACCAGCGCACAAAATAGGGATATGCTGCGAAGAAACCGTTTCATGCAATCATCTCCTACTCAACGCGCAACCTTTAAAACATAAAGACGACACGCTATTCTACATTTATAATAACACTCGTTTTTGTGCTTTTCAATAGTTTTTTGATTTTATTTAAGAAGTTTTTGTAATCTGTATAAACTTTTGCATCGAGTAAACAATAAAAAGGTCTGTTGCCAAACGCAACAGACCTTTTGCGGCGATATCACATATTTTCGGAGGATTTCTCCCACGGAATCGCACACAGCGCTTCCGCGACGGGTTCGCGCATCCAGATCTCGGGCGTGATGCGCAGCGTGAAGCCGCAAGCGGTATCGGTCGCCCACTCGTTCATCGGCGCGCGAGGCACACCGTACATCGCCATGATGAGCATGATGACGCCGCCGTGGGTGCAGATGACCGCTTCGGTTTGTCCCTTAGTCATCAGATCGCGCACCACCGCTTCGAAGGTGTTTGCCACGCGCTCTTGGAATTTCTCGGGTGCTTCGCCGCCGGGAATTTCGCCGCGGTTGCCGCTGAGCCATTCGGTGAAGGCGGGATCCTGCTTGAGCACATCGAGACTTTTGCCGTCCCAATCGCCGAAATCACACTCGGTCAAGCCCTCGACGATCTCGGCGTTGCAACCGGGATACAGCACCTCCAGCGTTTGACGGCAGCGCATGAGCGGCGCGGTGAAATAGCGCGCGCCGGTCGGATACTCGAACACCTTTTTCTTCGCAAGCAGATCGGCAAACCCCTCCGCTGACAGCGGCAGATCGGTGCGCCCGCCGATATACAAATGGCGATCGTTTGCCTCGGTCATACCGTGGCGAATCAGATGAATTTTATAGGTTTTCAAAAAAATACCTCCCAAAAGCGAAAAATCACTTTACAAATACGAATTATTACGCTATACTGTACAGACTGTATAAAAACGAAAGGATCGATGCATTCGTGAATACAACATTCCCGCGTATTATTACCCTGCTGCGCAAGGAGCGCGGCTTAAGCCAAAAGAAGGCCTCTGCCGATTTGGGCATTTCGCAGGCGCTTCTCTCGCATTATGAAAAGGGCATCCGCGAATGCGGTTTGGATTTTATCGTCAAAGTTGCCGACTATTACAATGTCTCGTGCGATTATTTGCTCGGCCGCACCGCCGATAAATCGGGCACGACCATTTCGGTGGAGGATATTCCCGCATCGGCAGACAGCGTGCTCGATCAAACCGAAAGCGATACGGTGCCGGTGCTTTCCAAAAAGCTGATCATCAACTCGCTGCACATTTTGTTCGACATTCTCGGGCAATGCGACAACCGCGGCATCAGCGCCGAGGCTTCGTCGATTTTGATGCTGGCGGTGTACTCGGTGTTCCGTCACATTTATGCGGCAAACCCGAAGAATATCAAGGCGCTCTATTCCGTGCCGGACGATCAGTTCCGCCCGCTTATCATCGCAGAGCTTCTCAAATCCTCCTCACGGCTGACGCTGCTGTGCGCGGGTAAACCCACCAAGGAGTTTGAACCGCTCACCGCGGACAAAGCGCCGCTGATTTTGCCGGATAACCTGTCCCGCGAATACCCGCTGTTTGCCAGTTCGCTGTTTCATCTGTTCAAAAACGCCGAAAACCTGCTCGGCGAATGGTAATATCGCCCTATATCCAAGCGCGCTCCGCTTTTCGCGGCGGCGCGCTTATTTTTTCTTGCTTTTCGGCAAATGCCACATGCCTTTTGCCGCCACCACAATGCACAACAGCGTGGTTACCGCCGTATACAGCATATACAGCATTTGTGCGCTGCTCGATTTTTCATCGACATACATATAGCCATCGGGAATTGCCGACACCATGAAATACACAACTGCTGCCAGATTGATAAAGGCGGTCAGCGTCAGCAGAATGCGATCAAAGCGATAGCCGAATGCTGCTGCCGTCACTATAGTCGGCAACATAAACACCAAAAACGCCTGTGCAAACTGCAAAGCCAGCGTACCGAAGGTGCCGACCTCATAGGCAAGCGTGGTATATTTATCCACGATCATCCCCTCGATGATGCACGCAATGGCGAGCGCCACCACGACCGACGGGATCACAATGATCGCGCCGCGCACAAAGCGACGAAATGCGGGGATCTTATCCCACAAAAACGCCGAAAGAAATACCATGGCAATGCCGATGACCGCCATGACTGCCAAGGCAACCAGCGACCAAGATTCCAGCAAATGCATGAAAAGCGCAAAAACAATCATGCCGAAGCTTGCAACCACGGTGGCGATTTGAAATTTCGATGTTATCGACGGGTGGAGCTCTGTCATACCATTCGTCCCCTTTTTAAAGTATATTCCTTATTATAGCGGGTTATGGGAGTTTTTGCAAGAGGACTTGCGTGAAACCTTTACATCTGCGGGGATTTATGGTATGATAAACGGTAGACAACATTCCAAAGGAGGCGTCGCAAATGGCAATACGGCTCGATCAACTGGCGGCGATGCAATTCGGTGTGACGGAGCAGGAAGCAACCGCCCTGATCATGGAGGGGCGCGTCTGGATGGGACACATTCCCGCCGACAAACCCGGCACGACCGTGAAGGATGATACGGTGCTGACCCTGCGCGAAAAAGCAAAAAAATATGCCTCCCGCTCGGGATATAAGCTGGAAAAAGCGCTGGATGTATTCTCGCTGGATGTGACGGGACTGCGCGTTTGCGATATCGGCGCTTCCAACGGCGGCTTTACCGATTGCCTGCTGCAGCACGGTGCCGATCATGTGTGGTCGGTGGATGTGGCGTACGGTATCCTCGAGTGGAACCTGCGCAATGATGAGCGCGTGACGGTGATGGAGCGCACCAACGCCCGCCGTCTCACCCGCGATATGATCGGCGAGCAGGTGGATATGATCACGGCGGATGTGTCTTTTATCTCGCTGACCAAGCTGTTTGCGGCGATGAACGATATTTTGAAGGATGACGGCTGCGCGATGACACTCATCAAGCCGCAGTTTGAAGCACCGCAAAAAGCGCTCGGAAAAAACGGCATCGTCAAAGACCGCGCGATCTTGCCGCCGCTGGTCGGTGCGATTGCGGACGCCGCCGTCACGCAGGGATTATTCCTCAAAGACTTGTCCGTCTCCCCCATTCACGGGCAAAACGGCAACGTGGAATATTTGGCACTGTTCGGTCGCACCCCGACGATCACTGCCGACGAGCGCGACGCGATGATCGCTGCGATGATCGATTGGGAACCCGACGAAGGCTGACGCTCCTTATAAGTTTTTTCTGTTTTCCTCTTGCAAACGAGCAGGGGACTATCGTATAATAAACATAATGACTACGCACGCACGGTGCGGAAAGGTGGATTTTCCGATGATGAATGCAAATGCTTTGAAAGATACACTGCAAAACGGTGGTTACGATCGCCTGTTTGCTACCCTGTACGGTGAGGATCAAGTCCCCGCGCAGAAGGAACGCTATATTGAGGCGGTGGACGCTTTTGTGGAAACCTTCGGCGACCGCGAGGATCTGCGCCTGTTCTCTGCCCCCGGTCGTACCGAGATCGGCGGCAACCATACCGACCATAACCACGGTCGTGTATTGGCAGGCAGCGTTAACCTCGATGTGATCGCGGTGGTTGCGCCGCGCAACGATACGATCATCCATGTACAATCCAAAGGCTTCCCGATGGATACGGTGGACACCACCGATCTCGCCTCCCGCGCCGAAGAGGTGAACAAATCGGCTTCCCTCATCCGCGGCACGGCGGCACGCTTTGCGCAAAAGGGCTACGGCATCGGCGGTTTCGACGCTTACACCACCTCCAATGTACTCAAAGGCTCGGGCATGTCCTCCTCGGCGGCGTTCGAGGTGCTCATCGGCACGATCCTTAATCATGTGTATAACGAACAAAAAACCTCCGCTGTGGAGATCGCACAGATCGCCCAATTTGCGGAAAACCAATATTTCGGCAAGCCCAGCGGTCTGATGGACCAAATGGCAAGTTCGGTGGGCGGCATCATCACCATCGACTTTGAGGATACCGACAATCCCGTGATCGAAGCGGTGCCGTTTGATTTTGCCGCGTGCGGCTACAAGCTGTGCATCGTGGATGTGGGCGGCGATCACGCGGATCTGACCCACGAATACGCAGCTGTTCCCGCGGAGATGAAGGCGATCGCGGGCGACCTCGGCGAAGCGTACCTGCGCGGCACCTCGATGGAAGCGCTGCTGGCAGCGATGCCGGCGCTGCGTGCCGCCAACGGCGACCGTGCGGTGCTGCGTGCGTTCCACTTCCTGCAGGAAAACGAGCGCGTTAGCAAGCAGGTCGCGGCACTTAAAGCGGGCGATTTTGAAGAGTTTAAGCGCCTCATTATCGAGTCGGGTCATTCGTCGTACGAATACCTGCAAAACGTGTATGCGGTGTGCGATGTGAAAGAGCAGAGCATGTCGGTGGCGCTCGCGCTGGCACAGATGCTGCTGGACGGCTACGGTGCATGGCGTGTGCACGGCGGCGGCTTCGGCGGCACGACGCAAAACTTCGTTCCTGCGGACAAGCTTGACGCATTTATCACAACGATGGAAGCGGTGTTCGGCAAGGGTCACTGCCATGTGCTGACCATCCGCCCCTACGGTGGTATTTGCCTCGACAGCATGATTTGAACATTATAAAAAAGCGGCTCCGTCGGTTGAGCGGGCCCCCTTTAATTTTTTAGTGGGGTATACCACAGCGG
>JAZURB010000248.1:0-1881 GCA_045605945.1 Acutalibacteraceae bacterium | reverse complement strand
GTGTGATCCCCGTTGACTCCATTTACACCCCTGTTTCGAAGGTGAACTACACAGTCGAAAACACCCGCGTCGGTCAAATCACCGACTACGATAAACTCACGCTTGAAGTGTGGACCAACGGCACCATTTCCGCTCAGGAAGCGGTGGCGCTGGGTGCGAAGGTTCTTACCGAGCACCTCAACCTGTTCGTCGACCTGTCCGGCGATGCTTACGCCGGCGACTCCATCATGGTGGAGAAGGACGACAAGGGTAAGGAGAAAGTCCTTGAGACGACCATCGAAGAGCTCGAGCTCTCCGTGCGTTCGTTCAACTGCCTCAAGCGCGCCGGAATCAGCACCGTGGAAGACCTTATCAGCAAGTCTGAAGAGGACATGATGCGTGTGCGTAACCTTGGCCGCAAGTCGCTCGACGAAGTCATCAACAAGCTGGCTTCCCTCGGCTTCAGCCTGCGCCAAGACGAAGAGTAAAAGAAGGAGTGAATTTCAATGCCCGGTACCAGAAAACTCGGCAGACCGACTGCCTCTCGTATGGCTATGCTGCGGGCTATGGTGACGTTCTTGCTCGAGAACGGCCGCATCGAAACCACGGTGACCCGTGCGAAGGAAGTGCGTTCCATGACCGAGAAAATGATCACGATCGCCAAAGAGCCTACGCTCGCCAATAAGCGCCTGGTGATGTCTTTCGTCACTAAGGAAGCTGTTTGCAAGAAATTGTTTGACGAAATCGCGCCGACTTATGCCGAGCGCAACGGCGGTTACACCCGCATCATCAAGACCGGCGCTCGCCGCGGCGACGCTGCGGAGATGGCCATCATCGAATTGGTGAAATAAGGGATACCCCGCGATGAAACAATAAAACCGCTCTGTCATTTCGACAGGGCGGTTTTTTATATGAAGTTGTACCGCCGCAGAAAAGCCCCCCCTCTTTGAGAGGGCCGGCAATCGCGCAAGCGATTGACCGGGGGAGTTTTCGCGACACAACAATGCGGTATAGTGCCGGGTCTTGCACTTGTTGTTGAAGCGTGGTATAATCAACGTATCCGAAACAAGAAAGGTTGATGAACATGATTTTGGTAAACACCGATTATATCAGCGGCAAAGAGCTTACGATGCTCTCGCTCGTGAAGGGCAGCACGATCCAGTCCAAACACATCGGCAAAGATATCACCCAAAGCTTCAAGACCATTATCGGCGGCGAGCTGAAGGCATACACCGAAATGATGGATGAGGCGCGTGCGCTGGCGACCCAACGCATGATCGCGGAAGCCGAAGCGCTCGGCGCGGATGCCGTTGTCAATGTGCGCTATGCCTCCTCGGCAGTTGTGCAAGGTGCTGCCGAGGTGATCGTTTACGGCACGGCTGTCAAATTTGTCGGCGAATAAAGCGTATTCCGTCGTAACTTGACATTCCGCGCGAACGGCGGTATACTTACACCATACTCTTAAGGTAGGGAGCGATGTGAAATGCGGCTGCAACATAATCGTCAATGGACGCGCTGGGTGCCGATTCTCCTGTGGATCGCGGGTGTGATCTGGGTCATGGCGGCGCAGGGCGAGGAGTTTGATGTCGGCATGGCGATTGCGCTCATCACCGCGCCTGTAGGACTCGGCATCCCGATTCTCGGCGTATTCATTTGCAACATTCCGCGTTCCCGTCGTGTTTATGCGGGAACGGCGCTCGCAAGCGCCGCCGCCGCGGTCGCGACGGTATTGGTGATTGCCGCGGCAGCGGTGTTGTCGTCGCTTTCCGACGGCATCATGGCAGGCACTATGTATGCGTTCGGCGCCATGCTCGGCATGACCGTGCCGTTGCTGATGGGCACGATCGCGACAGCAGCACTTCATCTGGTATGGATGATCACCTACCCGAAACCCGAAGAAGA
>JAZURB010000247.1:0-2146 GCA_045605945.1 Acutalibacteraceae bacterium | reverse complement strand
TAAGCGTCAGCAGCGAACTGGTTGGGAGCCGCGCCGTAAGCTTCGGTGTACTTCGTGGTGAATGCCTGCGTCTTTTCGTCCTCAGCAGTCGCCACGAACGGAGTCAGCAGCATAACGCCTTCCGCGAGAGCCGCATCGGAGCCGAGCTGGGGAATGATGCCGTCCAGACCGTCGCAGCCGAAGAACTTCGCTTCCAGTCCCGCTTTGTCAGCCTGTTGCAGGATGAGCGCAGCCTCTTGATAGTAGATGGGCAGGAACACGAGCTCAGCGCCGCTCTCCTTGACCTTTTGCAGAGCAACGGAGAAGTCGGTCTTGTTCGCAGAGGTGAAGGGCATCTCCGCAACGATCTCCAGCTTCACTTCGTCAGCCTTCGCTTTGAAGGTGTTGTAAATGCCGCTGGAATACACATCGGAGCTATCATAGATAACCGCGACTTTCTCAGCGAGCTTGTTCTCAGAGATGTACTGTGCGGATGCCGAACCCTGGTTGGGGTCGTTGAAGCACACGCGGAACGCGTTCTCATACTTAACCGAGTCTTTCGAAGAACCCGAGGGGGTCAGCTGGAACATCTGATCTTCGTTGGTCAGCTCCACGACCGCTTCGCAAGCGCCCGAGGTAACGGTGCCGAGCAGCAGCTTCGCGCCGTTGTCCTTGATCATGTTGTAAGCGTTGGTGGCTTTCATGGGGTCGGCCTCGTCGTCCTGGAAGTTGAGCGACAGGGTCATGCCGTTGACACCGCCGGCAGCGTTGATCTCGTCGATCGCGATCTGCGCGCCGTTCTTAACCGCTTCACCGTACTGCGCAGCCGCACCGGTCAGCGGGCCGATGCCGCCGATAACCAGCGTGCCGCCTGCGGCGGTGCCGTCAGCGGGAGTGGTGTCAGCGCCGCAACCGGCGAAGAGGGCAGTAACCATGATGACCGCAGTCAGCAGGGCCAAAATGCGTTTTTTCATAGTGGATCTCTCCTTTTTTCTTTTCTTCGTTCTTTCGTCGGAACAAAGTGATTGCATCCATTATACTACATACTTTTCCAATTTACAAGACTAAATCGCGAAATTTTTTGAAATTTCTTTTCGCGTTCGTTGCGCACCCCTGTTTTCCCTTTTTAAATTTACAATTTTTTCAATTTCTCCTCTTGTGTTTTGCGAGGAATTGCGGTATACTATGTTAGCACTCGTCACCATAGAGTGCTAATCTTACACACAGGAGGCTTTCTCCATGGCAAAAAAACAGTTTAAAGCCGAATCGAAGCGTTTGCTCGATTTGATGATCCATTCGATCTACACTCACCGCGAGATTTTTCTGCGCGAGCTGATCTCCAACGCGAGTGACGCGCTCGACAAGCTCTATTACCGTTCGCTTTCCGCCGACCACACGGGTGTTGACCGCGCAGATATGACCATCGCGCTCACTCCCGACGCGGCAGCGCGCACACTGACGATCACCGACAACGGTATCGGTATGACCAAGGAAGAGTTGGAAGAGAACCTCGGCACGATCGCCAAAAGCGGCTCGCTGGCGTTCAAAGCGGATGCCGAGAAGAACGAGGATATCGATATCATCGGTCAATTCGGTGTCGGCTTCTATGCCGCGTTCATGGTCAGCGACAAGGTGACCGTTACCAGCCGCGCCTTCGGCAGCGACGAGGCGTATGTCTGGGAGTCGACGGGCGTGGACGGCTATACGATCAATCCCGCCGAAAAGGACAGCGTCGGCACGACGATCGTGCTGCACATCAAGGACTCGACCGACGACGAAAACTACGACGAATTCCTGCAACCGTGGCGCATTAAGGCGCTCGTCAAGCGTTATTCGGATTATATCCGTTACCCCATCACCATGCCGATGCCGACAAGCAAGCTCAAAGAGGGAGCCAGCGGCGACAAGCCCGAGGATTATGAGCAGGTGACGGAGATCGAGACGCTCAACTCCATGGTACCGCTGTGGAAAAAGACCAAATCGGAGCTGACGGACGAGGATTACCACAATTTCTATAAGGAAAAATTTATGGATTACGAAGCGCCTGCGCGTGTGATCCATTCCGCTACCGAGGGTGCGGCGACCTACAACGCGCTGCTGTTTATCCCCGCCCACGCGCCGCACGATTTCTACTCCCGCGAGTACGAAAAGGGACTCCAACTGTATG
>JAZURB010000246.1:0-9455 GCA_045605945.1 Acutalibacteraceae bacterium | reverse complement strand
GATGTGGTTGCTGATCATCGCGGTGTCGGCGGGTGTGATCGCGGTCGGTGTCGGCGCGGTGGTTGTCGTGAATGTTATCGCCGACAAAAAGGCGAAAAAAACCATTGACAATCCCGACGAAGTGTGATATACTGTCGGTTGCCGCATGACATGGGCAAGGTAAGCGAGCGTCAGCTCCGCCCATAGCCAGCGAGTCTAAAGAAAAGGTAGGAACTTAGTATGTACGCCATTATCGAAACCGGCGGCAAGCAGTACAAAGTGAGCAGCGGCGACGTTCTGTTCATTGAAAAGCTGGATGCCGAAGCGGAAACCACCGTGACTTTTGACAAGGTTATCGCGGTGAACAACGACGAAACGATGTCTGTGGGCGATCCGTATGTTGCGGGCGCTACCGTCGAAGCCAAGGTGCTCAAGAACGGCAAAGCGAAGAAGATCACCGTCTTCACCTACAAGCCCAAGAAGGGCAAGCAGCGTAAGCTCGGTCATCGTCAGCCGTACACGAAGGTGCAGATCGAAGCGATCAACGCCTAATCGCGCGACATGATTCATTGTCATTTTTTTCAATCGGAACATACCGTAGTCGGCTTTGCGATCAACGGTCATGATGATCCCGATGACAGCGGCATCAGCTTGCTGTGCTCGGCGGTCAGCTCGGCGGTGTATCTCACGGTCAATGCGGTTACCGAAATCGGCAAGGTCAGTCCCCTTGTTCTCGAAACGGCGGACGGTTTGATGACCTTGCGACTGCGAAAAGAGGATGCCAAAGCTTGCTCCCTTCTGTTGGAAGGCTTGCGCTTGCATTTGGAGGCTCTCGCCGCAGAGTACGAAATGTTAATTACTGTCAATATCACGGAGGTGTGAACCCTATGTTGAAAATCAATCTGCAACTGTTTGCACATAAGAAAGGTATGGGCTCGACCAAGAACGGCCGCGATTCCGAGTCCAAGCGTCTGGGCGTTAAGCGCGCTGACGGACAATTCGTCCTGGCGGGCAACATCCTGGTGCGTCAACGCGGCACCCATATTCATCCGGGCAACAATGTGGGCATCGGTTCTGATGACACGCTGTTTGCTCTGACCGACGGCACCGTGCGTTTCGAGCGCGTGGGCAAGGATCGCAAGCGCGTTAGCGTGTACGCCGAGCAATAATTTTGCCGACTCATCATCCCCATCGGTTAGCGCCGATGGGGATTTTTGATAGGCGTGACCTCAAAAAAGGAGGCCGATAACTATGTTTATAGATAAAGCAATCGTGGAAATTCGTGCCGGTAACGGCGGTAACGGCTCAGTGTCGTTCCACCGCGAAAAATATGTCGCGGCGGGTGGACCTGACGGCGGCGACGGCGGTCGCGGCGGTAATGTCGTGTTCGTGGTTGACGACGGTGCGAACACCCTAACCGATTATCGCTTCAAGCGCAAGTTTGCCGCGCAACACGGCGAACAGGGCGGCAAAAAGCGCTGCTTTGGTAAAAACGGCGCGGATTGCGTGTTGAAGGTGCCGCGCGGCACCCTGATTTTTGATGACGAAACGGGTCGTTTGATGGCGGATATGTCGAGCGACGAGCCGTTTATCGCGGCAAAAGGCGGTCGCGGCGGCTGGGGTAACAGCCATTTTGCCACCCCGACCAGTCAATGCCCGCGTTTTGCGAAACCCGGTGTACCCGGCGAGCAATTCCGCGTGCGTTTGGAGCTGAAATTGCTTGCGGATGTGGGCCTTGTGGGTTTCCCCAATGTCGGCAAATCGACGCTGGTGTCGGTTGTCAGCGAGGCAAAACCCGTTATTGCCGACTATCATTTCACGACACTGTCGCCTGTTTTGGGCGTGGTGCGCGTGGGTGAAGGCGAATCCTTTGTCATGGCGGACATCCCCGGTGTTATCGAGGGCGCGAGCGAGGGCGTTGGTCTCGGGCACGATTTCCTGCGCCATGTTGAGCGCTGTCGTTTGCTGGTCCATGTTGTGGATGTGGCGGGCAGCGAAGGTCGCGATCCGCTGGAGGATTTTGACACGATCAATGCGGAGCTTAAGAAATTCAGCGAGGCGCTCAGCGGCCTGCCGATGATTGTTGCGGGCAACAAGTGCGATCTGGCGACCGACGAGCAGCTTGCGGCGTTTGAAGAGGCGATGAAGGAGCGCGGCTACGCGTATTATCCGATGATGGCGCCGATCGCGCACGGTACGCAGGAGCTGGTGTATGCCTGCGCGAAAGAGCTGCGCGAGCTGCCGCCCGTTAAGGCGTTCGAGCCCGACCCGATCATGCTGCCCGATCCCGAGACGCTTGCGGCGTCGCGTGTGCCGCAGGTCGTGCTGCGTGACGATGTGTACGAAGTGACGGCGGATTGGCTGCTGCCGATCCTGCGCACCATCGATGTCGACGATTACGAGAGCTTGCAATATTTCCAACGTGTGCTGATTTCTTCGGGCGTTATTCAGGCGCTGGAGGATGCGGGCATTCAAGAAGGCGATATTGTCAGCTTGTATGATTTTGACTTTGAATTTATCCGATAAGTGAGGCGAATGCGAGTGGATCGTTTGTATCCGAAAGAGGTTGATGTGCGTACCGTCAGCCCGTTGGCGTTGGCGTTTGTCGGCGACGGTGTGTATGAAATGATGGTGCGCGAGCGACTGGTATGCCTTGCGAATCGCCCACCCCGTGAGTTGCATCGTGAAGCGGTCAAGCTGGTACGCGCCGAAGCGCAAGCCGAGGCGGTGGAGCGCATTCTGCCCATTCTCACCGAAAAGGAAACCGCAGTATACAAGCGCGGTCGCAATGCACATACGGCGCGAAACAGCGAAGAATATCATCGCGCGACGGGACTGGAGACGCTTTTCGGCTATTTATATTTGCACGGTGAAATTGAACGCGTGCAATGTTTGTTTGATGCAATCATGGGGGATACTACCGACGGAGAATAACCGCGGGAGGTTTGACACATGATCAAACGCTATATAACGGATATCGGTATTTATGTAACCGGCAGTGTGTTATTCGCACTGTCGGTTTCTGTTTTTTCGACACCGAACGACATTGCTCCGGGTGGGTTGTCGGGCATCGGCATCATGGCGCACGCGCTGCTTCGGGTACCTGTCGGTATTACCGTGCTGCTGCTCAACATTCCGCTGCTCATAGCGGCGTATTTCCGCATATCGCGTGCGTTTGCGTGCCGATCCGCTGTCGCGATCGTGCTGTCGTCGGTGATTATGGATCTCGCCGCTACCGTGTTGCCGCCGTTTGTCGGCGATCGCCTGTTGGCGGCGGTGTTCGGCGGATTGCTGCAAGGAGCGGGCGTCGGTATTATTCTGCTGCGCGGAGCATCCACGGGCGGCACCGAGATTGCCGCGTATTTGCTGCGGCGGCGGTGGCAACATCTGTCGGCGGGGCGTCTGATGATGACGGTGGATGCTGTCGTCATCGCGGCGGCAGCGGTGGTGTTCGGGGATATTTCGGCGACGCTGTATGCGGCGGTGCAGGTGTTTGTTTGTTCGGTAACGGTAGACCGCGTGCTGATCGGTCGCGAGGAAGGCCGTTTGATGTTGATTGTCACCACCAAGGAGCAAGCGGTGCGTCGCGCCGTGACGGCGCTTGGACGCAGCACCACGGTTGTGCGGGCACTGGGCGGCTATTCGGGGGAGAAAAAGACGCTGGTGCTGTGTGCTGTCAGCCGCGTGCAGCTGCCGCTTTTGCAGGAATGTATCGGTGAGATCGACCCGGCGGCGTTTGCTATGGTGCTTGTCACGCGGCAGGTGGTGGGAGAAGGTTTTTCGTCGGTGTGAACACCTAACGAAAGTCGATAAACCTCTTGTATTTTTCGGATGAATATGGTATAATCATACAGATAAGATAGGAGCGGTGTGTGCCGATGAAAGGGGCGCGAAGTGTATGACATCTGTATCGATCGGTATCGTGTCCTTCAACAGCGCCGATGACCTACCGGCAGCGCTCGACAGCTTGCATGCCGCAGACGGTGTAAGCGCCATGCAGATCACCGTTGCCGACAACGGTTCAACCGATGATACACTCGCGTTGCTGCGGGAGCGCTATCCGTCGGTTACCACCATGGAGCTGGGAAAAAACCGCGGTTTCGGCGCGGCGCATAATGAGATTATTTTTCGTACCGTGTCGGATTATCATGTAATCCTCAATCCCGATATCGTTGTCGAACCGACAACGATTGCGCGGCTTGCTTCGTATTTGGACGAGCATCCCGAGGCGGTGCTGGCAACGCCGCTGATTTTGAATACCGATGGTACTGTGCAGGCGGTACCGCGCGTGCTGCCGAAGCGGCGGTATATGTTCGCAGGACAGCTCGAGCGCTTCGGCGGCGTGTTTCGCCGCTGGCGTGACGAATATACGCGTCGCACCGAAACATTCGCGCAGCCGACGCCCATCACGTTTTGCACGGGCTGTTTTATGATGGTGCGTACCGCTGCACTCAAAGAAATCGGCGGGTTTGACGATCGTTTCTTTATGTATATGGAGGACGCCGACTTGTCGCGACGCTTGTCGGCGCACGGTGAACTGGTGCTTGTTCCCGATGTGGCGGTGACGCATCGCTGGGAAAAAGCGAGCGGCAAATCGTTGAAGTTTTTGAAGATCCACCTGCGTTCGATGCGGTTGTATTTTGCAAAATGGAGGAAATTGCGGTGAAAGTATCCGTAGCCATGGCGACCTATAACGGGATGGCCTACCTTGACGAGCAGCTGCAAAGCATTCTTTGTCAGCTCGGCGAGGCGGATGAACTGGTGATTTCCGATGACGGCTCCACCGACGGCACATGGGAGGCGTTGCAGGAACTGTGCGCGCGCGATTGCCGTGTGAAGCTGTTGTGCGGCCCGAAAAGCGGCGTGGTGAAAAATTTTGAAAATGCGATCGCCGCTTGTGCAGGCGATGTAATATTCTTGTGTGATCAAGACGATGTGTGGGATACCGATAAGGTCAGCGCGGTGCTTGCGGTTTTTGCGCAAACCGATGCCGCTGTCGTGATGCACGATGCGCGCATTGTCAATGCGCAGGGGGAAGAGTTGTTGCCGTCCTTCTTTGCAACACGCGGCACACGCACGGGTCTGTTAAAAAATTTGTGGAAAAACAGCTATATCGGCTGTTGTATGGCGTTCTCGCGGTCGCTGCTGCCGAACATTCTGCCGTTTCCCGACGGCATCCCGATGCACGACCAGTGGATCGGGCTTCGCGCGCAGCGGTGCGGCGGTGTCGCGCTGATACCGCGTGCGCTGTCGTCTTATCGTCGCCACGGCGACAATGCCACCGCGGATGCGCACGGTTCGCTCGGCACCATGCTGCGGCAGCGATGGAATATGATCAAGGCACTGAGGAGGGGCAAACGGTGAGTGTGCGAATCTATGCCCTTTTGGTGATATATAACCGCGCATGCACGGACTCGCCTTCTTGCGAGCAGCTGCGCAAGGCAGCCGATGCGCGCGCGGTGATCGTGGATAACTCCACGGAAGAAAACGATAACTACCGCTACGCGGCAAAGCGCGGCTTCGGCTATCTTTCGATGGGCGGCAATCTTGGACTTGCCGCGGCGTATAATCGCGGTATTGCGTGGATCAAACGCAACACGGACGCGACGCATGTGTTGCTTCTCGATGACGATACGACACTGCCCGACGGCTTTTTGGAGCGCACGGCAGCCTCGGTTGCTGCGCATCCCGAAGCAACCATCTTTCTGCCGCGTGTGTATGATGAAAAAGGGTTGCTGTCCCCGTGTGCGATCGACGGGCTAAAGGTGCGCCGCATCGCCGATGCGGCTGAACTGACCGCGCAGAATGTGACCGGCATCAACTCGGGACTGGTTGCCGATCTGCGTGTGTTTGACAGCTATCGCTACGATGAGCGGTATTTTCTCGATTATATCGACCACGCGTTCTTGCGGGATATGAAAGCTCGCGGCGTAACGATCGATATTACGCGTGAAGAACTGTCGCAACGGTTCTTTGCCAATCAAAACGGTGATAAGTCGGCGGCAAAACGGCGGCTTCACATATTCAAACGGGATATCCGATACTTTTGCGGAAAAACGCTCAAAGGGCGCGCTGCCGCAGAATGGATGATTGCCAAGCGGCGCCTGAAAATCGCGTTGTCCCGCTGAAGATGAATTCTCTTAAAAACGGAGGAAAATGCATGAAAGGTATTGTTCTTGCCGGTGGTTCCGGCACACGGCTGTATCCGTTGACGATGGTGACTTCCAAGCAGTTGTTGCCCGTTTACGACAAGCCGATGATCTACTATCCGCTTTCCACGCTGATGCTGGCGGGTATTCGTGACATCCTGATCATTTCCACCCCGACGGATTTGCCCAACTTCAAAAAGCTGCTCGGTGACGGTTCGCGCTTCGGCATCAACCTGTCCTATGCCGAGCAACCTTCTCCCGACGGTCTGGCGCAGGCGTTCCTTATCGGCGAAGAATTTATCGACGGCGACAGCTGCGCGATGGTGCTGGGCGACAATATTTTCTATGGCGGCGGTCTGACCAAGCATTTGAAGGCGGCTGCCGAACGCGAAAACGGCGCGACCGTTTTCGGCTATTATGTGGATGACCCCGAGCGTTTCGGCGTTGTGGAGTTTGATGAAAACGGCAAAGCGATCTCCATCGAGGAGAAACCGCAAAACCCAAAATCCAACTACTGCGTGACGGGTCTGTATTTCTACGACAAGCGCGTTTCGGAGCTGGCAAAGCAGGTCAAACCCTCGCCGCGCGGCGAGCTGGAGATCACCGATCCCAACCGCATGTATCCCGAGGACGGCAGTCTGAATGTCGTCACCCTCGGTCGCGGCTACGCATGGCTTGACACGGGTACGATGGAATCCTTGGCAGATGCGACGCAGTTTGTGCGCATCGTGGAAGGTCAGCAGGGCGTGCAGATCGCGGCAGTGGAAGAGATTGCCTATAAGAACGGCTGGATCGATAAGGAGACGCTCATGCAATCCGCCGAGGCTTACGGCAAATCGCCTTACGGGCAGCATCTGAAGAAAGTCGCGGAAGGGAAGTATCTCTACTGATGAAATTACTTATCACAGGTTCTTACGGTCAGCTCGGTAACGAGTTGCTGACCATTTTGAAGAATATGCGCGCGGAGATCGGTCCGATCGATGCAGCGTATGAAAACGCCGAGGTTATCGGCGTGGATGCCGACAAACTCGACATTACCGACACGGCGGCGGTCAAAGCGTTTGTGGAAACCGAGCGCCCTGATGTGATCATCAACTGCGCCGCTATGACCAATGTCGACGGCTGCGAGACCATGTTCGAGACCGCTATGAAGGTCAACGCGCTCGGTCCGCGCAATCTCGGCGCGGCTGCGGCGGCGGTGGGGGCAAAGGTCATCCATGTGTCTACCGACTATGTGTTTGCCGGTAACGGCACGACGCCCTACTGCGAGTGGGAACCCTGCGCACCCAACACGGTGTACGGCAAGTCGAAACGCCTCGGCGAAGAGTATGTGATGGCGCAATGCCCGAGATCGTTTGTGGTGCGCACCGCGTGGCTGTATGGCTATGTCGGGCACAACTTCGTCAAAACGATGCTCAAACTCGGCGCAGAGCGTGACCGCATTACGGTGGTCGCCGACCAACGCGGCAATCCGACCTCGGCGAACGATCTTGCGTATCATCTGCTCAAGCTGGCGCTCACCGAGGAATACGGTGTGTATCATTGCACCAACGAGGGTGAGTGCAGCTGGTATGATTTCGCCTGCCGCATCATGGAAAAGGGCGGCCGCAAGTGCGAGGTTGCACCTTGCACCACGGCGGAATACCCCAGCAAAACGCCGCGCCCGGCGTATTCGTCTCTTAACAACCTGTCGCTGACCTGCACCGTGGGCAATGAAATGCGCCCGTGGGAGGAAGCGCTCGATATGTATCTTAAAAATTTGGAGGGAATGAACCAATGAAAACTTACCTTGTGACCGGCGGCGCCGGCTTTATCGGCTCGAACTTTGTGCTGTACATGCTGCGTAAGTACAACGATGTGTTTATCATCAATGTGGACAAGCTGACCTACGCGGGCAACCTCGAGAACTTGAAATCGGTGGAAAACCACCCGAACTACACCTTTGTGCAGGCGGACATCTGCGACGATAAGGCGATCGCTGACATCTTCGCAAAATACGATGTGGACTATGTCGTGAACTTTGCGGCAGAGAGCCATGTTGACCGCTCGATCGCGGATCCCGAGATCTTTGTGCGCACCAATGTGCTGGGCACCGTGAACCTGCTCAACAACGCGAAAAAAGCCTGGACGATCGGCGACGATCAGTACAAAGAGGATGTCAAATACCTGCAAGTCTCCACCGACGAGGTGTATGGCTCGCTGGGCGAGACCGGTTACTTCATGGAAACCACGCCGCTGGATCCCCATTCGCCCTATTCCAGCAGTAAGGCTTCTGCCGACCTGTTCGTGAAGGCGTACGGCGACACCTATAAGTTCCCGATCAACATCACCCGTTGCTCGAACAACTACGGCCCCTATCAGTTCCCCGAGAAGCTCATCCCGCTGATCATGAACAACACCCTCAATCACAAGAACCTGCCCGTCTACGGCGACGGTATGCAGGTGCGTGACTGGTTGTATGTCGACGATCACTGCAAGGCGATCGACATGGTCGTGCGCGACGGCGTTTGCGGCGAGGTGTACAATGTCGGCGGTCACAATGAGCGCCCGAACATCTTCATCGTCAAGACCATCATCAACTACATCAAAGAGAATGTCGACGAGACCGTCGGCGAGCACATGATCACTTATGTCACCGATCGTAAGGGTCACGACCGCCGCTTCGGCATTGACCCGCAGAAGATCAAGGACGCGCTGGGTTGGTATCCCGAGACCCCGTTCGAGGAAGGCATTGTCAAGACCATGAAGTGGTACCTCGAGAACAAAGAGTGGGTGGAGAATGTGACCAGCGGTGCGTATCAGCAGTACTACGACAAGATGTACGCGAACAAATAAGGAGAGCGTTATGGGAAACTTTACCTTTGAAAAAACCGCCATCGAAGGCGTGATCATCGTCACTCCGAAGGTGTACGGCGACAGCCGCGGTTACTTCATGGAGACCTATGTGGAGAAGGAGTTTGTCGAAAACGGCATCACCGCCAAATTCGTCCAGGATAACCAATCCGCCTCCACCTACGGCGTGCTGCGCGGCCTGCATCTGCAAACCGAGCACACGCAGGCGAAGCTCGTGCGCGTCGTCAAAGGCGAGGTGTACGATGTCGCCGTCGATATGCGCAAGGGCAGCCCGACTTACGGCAAATATGTCGGCGTACTGCTGTCGGCGGAAAACAAAAAGCAATTTTTTATCCCGAAGGATTTTGCACACGGCTTCCTTGTTTTGTCGGAGGAAGCGGAGTTTGTGTATAAGGTGGACGATTACTATGCGCCCGGCGCGGAGCTCGGCGTGATGTGGAACGATCCTACCGTCGGCATTGAATGGCCTATCCC
>JAZURB010000245.1:0-2932 GCA_045605945.1 Acutalibacteraceae bacterium | reverse complement strand
ACATTTTCAAAATTTTGTGGTATACTATAGAAAATAGGAAAAATTGGAGGTGATAGAGGATGATCAGTTTCGGAAAAACCGATATCGGCCGTGTGCGCAACACCAATCAGGATGCGTTTGTTTGCGGTCGGTTAGATGATAACAGCGTCTTTGCGGTTGTTTGTGACGGCATGGGCGGCGCCAACGGCGGCAACATCGCATCCTCTATTGCGATCCGCACGATATCCACGCGTTTGACAAGCGCGTATCGTAAAGGTATGACGCTTGCGTCCATGCAAAATGTGCTGGAAAGCGCAATTGCAGCGGCGAATGTTGAGGTGTACGATGAAGCTTCGCTGAACCCTGAGCTGCACGGTATGGGCACCACGCTGGTTATGGCAGTTACGATCGGCAACGAAGTACTTGTCGCGCACATTGGTGACAGCCGCGCGTATGTTGTAACTGCCGATCATATTATTGAACAGATTACGACCGATCACTCGGTTGTTCAACAAATGGTGGAGCGGGGACAAATTACCCCCGAAGAAGCCAAAACGCATCCGCGTCGCAATTTCATCACACGCGCTCTGGGTGTGTCGGATACGGTAGCGTGTGATTTTGCAGAGTTTGTTATGCCTGAGGGCGCGATCCTTCTCCTGTGCACCGACGGATTGACCGGTATGGTGGAAGCCTCGGATATTGCCAAAATCGTGCGTTTGTCGGCAAACGCCGATATTCCCGATCGTTTGATTGCCGCCGCCAACCGCGCGGGCGGCAGTGATAACATTACGGTGGCACTGATCGCGGATTGACCGCGCAATGTGAAACATACCAAACATAAGGAGTTGTTTGTTTATGGATAAATATCTCGGCCGTATTTTGGATGCGCGTTACGAGTTGCTTGAGATGATCGGTGCCGGGGGCATGGCCTATGTTTATAAAGCGTACGACAGTATTGATGACCGTACGGTTGCCGTGAAAATTCTCAAGGAAGAATATTTACACAACGAGGAATTTTCCCGCCGTTTTAAAAACGAATCCAAAGCGATTGCGATTCTTTCCCATCCCAATATCGTGCGCGTGAACGATGTCAGCTTCGGCGAATCGATGCAGTATATCGTTATGGAATATATCGACGGCATCACGCTTAAAGAATATATCGAACAGCAAAAGGTGTTGCAGTGGAAAGAAGTGCTGCATTTTATTGTGCAGATTTTGCAAGCCTTGCAACATGCGCATGATAAAGGCATTGTTCACCAGGATGTAAAGCCGCAAAACATTATGTTGCTGCCCGACGGTACGATCAAGGTGACCGATTTCGGTATCGCGCGTTTCTCACGCGCCACCACCGCGCAAAGCGAGACGGGCGATAAAGCAATCGGCTCGGTGCATTATATCAGCCCCGAGCAGGCGCGCGCCGAGATTACCGATGAAAAATCCGATATCTATTCCGTCGGCGTCATGATGTACGAAATGCTGACGGGCAAGCTCCCCTTTGAATCGGATAACGCCGTTTCCGTGGCAATCATGCAAATGCAGTCCGAAGCGGAACGCCCGACGAAAATCAACGAAAACATCCCCGAGGGCCTTGAAGAAATCACCTTGAAGGCGATGCAAAAAGATCCCGTCAAGCGTTACCAATCGGCAGCGGAGATGCTTTACGATATCGACGAGTTTAAGGACAACCCCAGTATTCGTTTTGAATACAAGTATTTTTCCGGTGCGGATGATCCCGCGCATTACGAAGCGGCGTTTCGCAATATCCGTCGCTCTGAGCGTTCCAAGAGCGGGAAAGAGGTCGCGCGTTCGACTCGGGAAGAGAAAAACGGCAAAAAGCAGCTTCCCGTTATTCCGATTTTGGCGGGCGTTGCGGGCGCGTTTATGTTGGTGTTGCTTGTGGTGTTCGGCATTTTCTTTATCACGGATTTGCTTCAGCCCAACACCCCGGGTACGCAAAATGTGATCGTCCCCGATTTGATCGGTAAGAACTACGCCAAAGATGTCGCTACCGATACCGAACTCGCGCGTAATTTTACCATCAAGATCAACGAGGAATACAGCAGCGAGCCTGCAGGCACGGTGTTTAAACAAGATCCCGCGCCCGGCAAGCAGGTTAAGTTGAAAAAAGAGCTGATTTTGTATATCAGCCGCGGCGAACAGCTTGTAGAAATCCCTGCCGTGAAGCAAGGGGATAACAAGGATGTTGTTATCAGTAAGCTGAAAGAAAAAGGCTTTGATGTGCGCGAAGTCAAGGATACCGACGAGGAAATCGAGAAAAACTGCGTTATTTCGATCGAACCTGCTTCGGGTGAAAAAGTCCCCAAAGGATCGACGGTGATTGTTTATGTATCCTCAGGTGAAGAACCTGTTGATAATGTGACCATTCCCGACATTGTCGGTCGCGCGCAGGCGGATGCCGTGCAGCGTCTTACCGAAAAGGGCCTGAAGGTCAGCGAGGCGAATATTAAGAAGGTTAATCACCCGACCTATTCGGCAGGATATGTTGTGGATGTTTATCCCGGTGTCGGTTCTTCGGTCGCTCCCGGTACGGAGGTCACCTTAACAGTCAGTTCGGGCTATAAAGATGTGGAGTTGTCCATCAAGATGCCGTCGGTATCGGGCGGTGTCGATGTGCAGGTGCTTGTCGGCAGCAACGCTATCCATTCGGAAAGCGGTGTCACGGCATCGCAGCTTTCCGTGAAAGTTACTGAGCAAAAAGCAAGCTACACCGTCACCGTAAAACTGTCGTCGGCAGGTGCGGGTGCCTACAGCACGTATGCGATCTTTACGGTGGACGGCGAGACCGGTTCGGTTATTAGCACCGAGTACAAGAGCTTTTCTCCCGTAACAACGGGACGCCCCACCACCACAACGGAGGCAACAACTGTGCCTACCGAAGCAACAACTACTACCGCAGCCGACGATGTGTCTGCTGCGGAATAAAGGAACGATA
>JAZURB010000244.1:0-6919 GCA_045605945.1 Acutalibacteraceae bacterium | reverse complement strand
CGTAAACGATGCCGAAGTTGACCGCCTTCGCATGTGAGCGCATCGCAGGTGTAACCAGCGCGGGCATCACGCGGAACACCTCGGCGGCAGTAATGGTGTGGATATCCTCGCCGTTGTTAAAACCGTCGATCATGACAGGATCGTTTGCCATACAGGCGAGCACACGCAGCTCGATCTGCGAATAGTCCGCATCCACCAGCACGCAGCCCTCTTTCGCGCCGAGGAAACGACGCAACTCGCGCCCTTGCGGCTGACGCACGGGAATGTTTTGCAGATTCGGGTCGGTCGAGCTGATGCGACCCGTGCGCGTTTCGGTTTGGTTAAAGGTCGAGTGAACGCGCCCGTCCTCGCCGATCGCGGCGGACAAGCCGTCGCAATAGGTCGATTTCAGCTTCGCGAGCGTGCGATATTGCAGCAGCATTTCCACCGCCGGATGCACATGGCGCAATTTTTCAAGCACATCGGCGTTGGTCGAATACCCGCTCTTGGTCTTTTTACCATGGGGCAAACCGAGATCCTCAAACAGCGCCACGGCAAGCTGTTTGGGGGAGTTGAGATTGAATGCATAGCCGACGGCATCGTAGATGCCTTCTTGCAGCCGCGCGATATCCTTCGCCAGCTCCTCGCCGTAGGCAATCAGTCCTTCGCGGTCGGCAGCAACGCCCAGGCGCTCCATGTCCGCAAGCACCAGCGACAGCGGCAGCTCCATATCGGCAAGCAGCGCCGCTTGCTCCGCGTCCGCTTCGATCGCCGTCGTGAGTGTGTCGGCAAGCGCGCCGAAACACGCCGCGGTATCGTCATCCTCGCCGCAAAAGCCGTATTCCGTCAGCAGGCGCGGCAGCGAATAGTCGGACGACAAAGGATTGAGCAGATATGCCGCGAGCGCCGTATCCATCACAAAGCCCGCAGGGGTCATATCCGCCTCAAGCATACGCTTATACAGCGCCTTGCCGTCGTGAGTGCGTTTTTTTATTGTTTCATCGGTGAGCAGATCGGCAATTTCCGCGAGCGTGGTGCGGCAATAGCCGTTTTCCCGCGCAACGATCACCTCTTCGCCGTCGAGCAGCACATCGAGCATCCCGCCCGCGTTTCGCACTGCTTCGAGCGCCGTTTCTTCGTGCGCAGCGACAACGGGTTTCTCCGCCGACGGCGCAGGCGCAGCCGCGGAAAGCCCCAGTTTATCAAGCAATTTGAAAAATTCCAGATCGGTCAATGTACGCGCAAGTGCATCTGCCTGCCGCTCACGCAAACGGTAATTCTCCACCGCCGTATCGATCGGCGCCTGACGACAAATCGTGCCCAGCGTGCGGCTGAGATAGGCGCTGTCGCGCCCCGCAATCAACTTTTGGCGCAAGCTCTCGCGCAGCGGCGCTTCCTCGATTTGTTCATACAGCGCATCCAGCGATCCGAAATCATGCAGCAACGAAAGGGCGGTTTTTTCGCCCACGCCCGGCACACCGGGAATATGATCGGAGGTATCCCCCATGAGCGCCTTCAAATCAATAAGCGCCGCGGGCGACAAGCCGTATTTTTCGAAAATCGCCGCCTTATCCATGCAGGCGGTGTCGGGCTGACCCGCTTTCGTAGACGCGAGCAGCACCTTGGTCGTATCGCTGACAAGCTGCAGCGAATCGCGGTCACCCGTGGCGAGATAGCAAGGCATGCCCGCCTTTTCCGCCGCAGCCGACAGCGTGCCGAGAATATCGTCCGCTTCATAGCCTTCTTTGGTGACGACCGTGACACCCAGCAGCGGCAACAGCTCCCGAATAACGGGCATCTGCTCGCGCAGCTCTTCGGGCATCGGCTTGCGTCCCGCCTTATATTCATCGTACATGCCGTGGCGGAAGGTCGGCGCATGCACATCGAATGCCGCTGCCACATGCGTGGCGGCGGTCAGCTCCGCCAAGCGGAAATAGATATTGAGAAAGCCGAAGATCGCGTTGGTATAGCGCCCGTCCTTGGTCGTGAGCGCACGCACACCGTAAAACGCGCGATTGGCGATACTGTTACCGTCTAAAATTAAAAATGACATCCTGCGTTCATTCCTTTATGTATTTTTAAAACATATCAAATGCTATGCTATCGTTTGCAAAATCCACTTTTCGCGGATTGTTGTCAATATATTCCCATACACGTTGATATCCTTTGTCGTCACGGATAATGCGATCCAAATACGAGCGTTGCCAAATGGAATATCCCAATTCCTTTGTAATCGCTCCTTTGAATTGACAGATGATTCTCGATAATGTAGGGGCGCGCTGTGCGCGCCCCGCCTTATCTGTTTGGATCACTAAAATCATATGAATATGATCGGGCATGATACAGTATTTATCGACGGTAACCGCCGGATAAATGGTGCTTAATTTCGCTATGTGGTGATCTACCACTTGACCGATTGCCGAAAGCGGCGGGCAGTCGGGCGCGCACAGCGCGCCCCTACATTCGTTCCACAATATCCTTCTTCGATCCGAAACACACATCGTTACAAAATACGCGCCCGCCGTAGAATAATCATACCCTTTTATTCGCAACGGTTTACGCCGTTTATATTCTTCTTGCTCCATATTCCTTACCCGAACATTGCATTGCTCAGCGCCGCAAAATCCTGCAGCGTCAGTTGCTCGGCGCGGGCGGTTTGCGGGATGCCGCAGGCATCGCACGCGGCGGCGATCTGCGCCTTGGTCACGCCCGCTCCCATAAGCGAGTTGAGGATCGTTTTGCGACGTTGATTGAACGCCGCGCGGATGAGCGCAAACATCTTGCGCTCGTCGTTCACCGCGCAGGGCGGCTCTTTATGCAGCGTGAGCCGCATAACGCAACTGTCGACATTCGGTGCGGGCAGGAAACTCCCGCGCGATACCGTAAACAGCATTTCCGCCTGCGCATAATACTGCACGGCGAGCGTCACCGCACCCGACTCGCGTGAGCCTTGCTTGGCGCAAAGGCGCTCCGCCGCTTCCTTTTGCACCATGACGGTGATCGTCTCCAGCGGCAAGCGACTTTCCAGAAAATGCATCACGAGCGGCGAGGTGATATAGTACGGCAGGTTGGCGCACACGCACACGGGCATACCGTCGAAATGCTCCTCAATCAGCTTGCCGAGATCCAGCTTGAGCGCGTCGCCCTGCACCAGCGTGAAATTATCGAAATCCGCCATCGTTTTATCCAGCAGCGCAGGCAATCGCTCGTCCAGCTCGATCGATACCACCTTGCCCGCCACGCGGCACAGCTCTCTTGTCAGTGTACCGATACCGGGGCCAACCTCCAAAATACCGTGTTCCTTCGTCGCCCCGCTCTCCTGCGCCATGCGCGGGCAAACGGACGGGTTGATAAGGAAGTTTTGTCCGAGGGCTTTGGAAAAATGAAACCCGTGCGCCTCCAACAAGGCTTTCACGGTAGCGATATCGGTGAGTCTCTCCATGATGACGGCTCCTTATGAATATGAACATGATTATATATATTGTACCAAATTCATAAGCGGCGGTCAAGAAAAACTCGCTAGCTCAAATAATCCTCCAGCAAACGACGCAGTGCAGCGGGATCTTCGGCTGCCACACCCGCTTCCAACCGTTCTCGTTCCGCAGCGGGAAGCACCGCGATCGGCGTGTCGAACACCTCCTCGGGCGTCGCGGCATCGGGCAAAAACACCGCCACCTTCCCCTCCCATGTGCTCACCACCCGATAGGGCGCCTGCGCCGCTTCGGGCGGTACGGTTTCGATGCCGTTTTGCGCACGATACCACCACACCGCCGATGCCGCCGCCACCGTGATCATCGCCAATATGACTGTGATCACCGCTATGCGTTTAACCATTTTTCACGCCTCCTTCGACATTTTTGAATAAGATGTTAGGATTTTGTAATACCCTTGGAAATTTTCAGGGTTTTCATTGACAATTCCGCCAAAATGCGCTACTATTAGTCTGGTATACTTGTCGATAGAATATCCGCTTTGCAACGCGGATCGACGATATTTTTCTTCTTTAAATTTAAAGGAGGGGAAGCTCCCCATGGCAAAAACAAACAACGAGTCGGCGTCGTTTAAAACCAAAGCGACGCGGTTCTTCCGTTCGAAACCGATGCGCGTTACGGGCAAGGTTTTGGGCGTAATCGGTAAGATCTTTTTAACGATCTTCCTCGTCGGCGTGATCACCGCCTGTGTGGCAGGCTGCGTGTTGACGGTGTATGTGTTCAACACCTTCGCCAACGCACAAGAAGTGCCCGACATCACCCAAATCCAAGGCACCGGCACCAGCATCGTTTACACGAAGGACGACGACGACAACTGGGTCGAAAGCCAGCGTCTGGAAGGCATCAATCGCGTGTGGTCGGATTTTGAAGAAATCCCCGAGGATATGCGCAATGCCGTGATCGCGATCGAGGACGAGCGTTTCTACCAGCACAAGGGTGTTGACTGGAAGCGTACCTCCGCGGCGGTCGTTGAAAAATTCTTCGGTGACGGCAGCTTCGGCGGCTCGACCATCACCCAGCAGCTGATCAAGATTGTCAGCGAGGACGATGACTCCACCATCGAGCGTAAGATCCGCGAGATCTTCCGTGCCATCGAAATGGAGCGCGACTATCACACCAAGGACGAAATTCTCGAAGCTTATCTCAACATCCTGCCGCTGTCGGATAACGTTGTCGGCGTAGGTGCGGCAGCGAACTACTATTTCGGCAAGGATGTTTCCGAGCTGTCGCTGGCGGAATGCGCGCTTATCGCAGGCGTTACCAACCTGCCGTCTTACTATGACCCCTATGATCATCCCGCGCATGCGAAAGAGCGCCAGGAGATCATTCTGAGCAAAATGTATGAGCTCGACATGATCACCGCCGACGAATACCGTCAGGCGTATGCCGAGGAGCTGGTCTATAAGAACAGCGCCCGCTATGTGGAAATTCAGGACTATTATGTTGACCTGTTGATTGAGGATATCATTGCCGACCTGCAGGAAACCTACGGTTACAACTACACCTATGCCGAGCAGCTGGTGTTCTTCGGCGGTCTGCGCATCTATTCCTATGAAAACAAAGAGGTGCAAGGCCACATCGAATCCATGTTCCGCTCGGACGAGATCTTCCCCGACTCTGTCAACGACGAGACGCACACCAACGCCGCCATCTTCATCATGGATTATGACGGTCGCGTGGTTGCCACTGTCGGCGGTCGCGGCGAAAAGGACGGCAACCGCACCCAAAACATTTCCACACAATCGCGCCGTCAACCCGGCTCGGCAATCAAGCCGCTGGGCGTGTTTGCTCCCGCGATCGATCTGGATGTCATCAACTATTCGACCATTGTGCGCGACGCACCGATCAAGTATAACGGCTCGTTGTGGCCGAGCAACTTCGGCTCGAGCGCCAAGGATAACGGTTGGCGCACCGTGCAGTATGCGTTGCAGGTTTCGCTCAACACCGTTCCCGTGCGCGTGCTCGAGGAGATGGGTGTGGATGCGAGCTACGAATTCCTGACCGAAAAGCTGCACTTCACCTCGCTGGTGGAAACCGATAAGGATTTAGCGCCGCTCGCGCTGGGCGGCTTCACCCACGGTGTCACCGTGCGCGAAATGACCGCCGGTTACCAAATCTTCGGCAACAGCGGCTACTATAATAAGCCGACCACCTACCACAAGGTGCTCGGCCCCGACGAAACCACCGTTGTGCTGGAGCATGTCGTAACCAACGAACCTGCGATTTCGCCCGAAACCGCGACCATCATGAACCGCTTGCTGCAAAAGGTTGTTTCGAGCGGTACGGCAGCGGCCATCAGCGGCTCGTGGTACAGCACGCAGGTGTTCGCCAAAACCGGTACTTCGACGGCAAACCGCGACTCCTATTTCGTGGGCGGCACACCGTATTATGTGGCAGGCGTCTGGATGGGCTATGACCAGAACGAAGCCAGAATGACCGAATACGAACGCAACTTTGCCAAGCTCGTGTGGAACAAATGTATGCTCTATCTGCACGAAGATCTGGAAGGCAAATCGTTTGATCTGTGGGGCGATGTGGAAGGCCACTATTACAGCCCCGGCTCGGGTATCGTCACTTCGGGCAGCACCGGCTACTACGGCTACTATAAAGCCGATAATGTTCCCTACAGCGTGAACTCGCTGGGCGGCGTGAGCTACGGCGGCGAAACCACCACCACGGATTCTTCTTCGACGACGGATCCCAGCGGTACGACGACTGGCGGCAAAACCACCGCTACCGGCGGTGACACCGAGACGACCGCTCCTCCCGACGGTGGCGGTGAAGGCGGCGACACGACTACGCCTCCCGATGTTGGCGGCGATACGACCGCTCCTCCCGCTCCGCCGACCACGCCTCCGACCGATCCGCCCGCTCCTATCGGTGACGGCGGCACGCCCGCGCTCATTGATGAGAGCGATTCGAACGAAGCCCCTTAACATCAATACCCGCACGAACCGAGCGGGGGAGTGAGAATGCCCCACTCCCCCGCTTTTTATGTATTCTTTATCAGAAAGGATATGACCTGTCATGTCATCTTTTGTCAACGCCAAACGCCTCGTCGTGAAAGTCGGCACCTCCACCCTGACTCACGCGAGCGGTCATCTCAATCTGCGCCGTCTTGATGAACTCATCAAGGTGCTGTCCGACCTCAAAAACGCCGGCATCGAGATTTTGCTCGTGTCGTCGGGCGCAGTCGGCGTCGGTGTGGGCGAGCTTGGTCTTTCCGAACGCCCGCGCGATCTCGGTCGCAAGCAGGCGGCTGCCGCCGTCGGTCAATGCGCACTGATGTATATGTACGATAAGGAATTTGCCGAGTACGGTCATGTCACCGCACAGGTGCTGCTCACCCGTGACGGCGTGGAGGATACGCAGCGTCGCCAAAACATCATCAACACGCTGGAATGCCTGCTCGAATATAAAGTGCTTCCCATCATCAACGAAAACGACAC
>JAZURB010000243.1:0-1833 GCA_045605945.1 Acutalibacteraceae bacterium | reverse complement strand
TGTGAAAAATCGCACCGTGCAACTCCATATCACGGCGAAGTGCCGCCGCGTTGGTGAGGCTGCCGTTATTGGCGATCGCCATGCAGCCTTTGCAATGGTTGACAATAAGCGGCTGCGCGTTAATGCGTCCCTTAGCGTTTTTATTGCCGTAACGCACATGTCCGAGCGCCATTTGACCGTGCAGCTTGTCGAGCACATCGGCGGTGAACACATCGCCGACAAGTCCCGAATTTTTATATCCCGAGATAACACCGTCATCATTCACGGCGATACCGCAGCTTTCCTGACCGCGATGCTGAAGCGCATACAGCGCGAGATACGCCATTCCTGCTACATCGGGTTCTTCATGATCGAACAAACCGAACACACCGCATTCTTCATGAATCGAATCGAACATAGGTCAATCCCCTTTCTGTATTCCACAGAGATCAGCGAGCAGACAATTCCTCCTGCAACGCAGCTTCTTTTTTAAGCACTGCCGCCGTCATATCCTCACGCATGGCTTCCAGCTTTGCTGCCAGCGCATCATCCGACAGCGCAAGCATTTGCGCCGCAAGGATCGCCGCATTCTCCGCGCCGTCGATCGCGACGGTTGCGACAGGCATACCCGACGGCATCTGCACCGTGGAAAGAAGCGCATCCAGACCGTCAAGCGTGCTGGATTTGACGGGAATACCGATGATCGGCAGCGTCGTTTGCGCCGCCAAAGCACCTGCCAAGTGCGCTGCTTTACCCGCTGCGGCGATCAACACACCGAAGCCGTTTGCCTTTGCGTTTTTTGCAAATTCCGCCGCTTGCACGGGCGTGCGATGCGCGGAAAAAATATGCGTTTCGTATTCAACACCGAAAGCGGCGAGCTTGTCCATCGCTTTTTGCACGATCGGACGATCGCTGTCGCTTCCCATGATGATTGCTGCTTTTTTTGCCATTTCAGTCATCCTCCTTGAAATTCAAATAATGAAAAAAGCGCGGTGTTTTATACACCACGCTCTTATAATGTTGCACCGATACCGTGAAGAGGGCGCACCGACAGAAATTCGCCCGACTGAACCGTTCGGATATGAAAACACAGCTGCTTTTTCATGCCGCACCCTCCTTACAGAAAATCTTACATTTATTTTACCTTTTTATGCGCGCGAAATCAAGGCTTTTCGGCAAAAAAATTCAATTTGTTTCAAACACCAATTTTTTAGCAATATCAACCGAAAAATTGACAATGTTTTCAAAAAATACAATAGCGCTTAGCACTAACCGCGCTTTGCACAGCGATTGCCGCACACTTAAGAATAACGCACGCATTGACAAGCAGACGCCGGCGTTTTATAATAGATTCAAACCAGAGGTAAGGAATGATTTTACATGGATCACGCACAAAAAGCGGAAGCATTATTTAAAGACGGCTACAACTGCGCACAAGCGGTGCTCGGCGCATTTTGCGAGGAGCTTGGCATGTCACTCGACACGGCGCTCAAGCTCTCGTCCTCTTTCGGCGGCGGCATCGGTCGCATGCGCGAAGTGTGCGGCGCTTGCAGCGGTATGTTTATGGCGGCCGGCTTGATTTACGGTTACAGCACACCCGAAACCGGCGAGGCGAAAATGGCGCTGTATGCGCGCGTTCGCGAACTTGCCGACCGTTTCAAAGCCGAAAACGGTTCGATCATTTGCCGCGAACTGCTCGAAGGTGCCGAAGTCGGCGGCACACCCGAAGCGCGCACTCCCGCTTACTACAAAAAGCGCCCGTGTGTGGAATATGTCAAGTCCGCAGCGGCGATTTTGGAGAAATATATCGAAGAGAACGCATAATTCACAAAGAAACCCCCGCATCCGAGGATG
>JAZURB010000242.1:0-4997 GCA_045605945.1 Acutalibacteraceae bacterium | reverse complement strand
AATCTGAGATTTGGTGCGTCAGGCATGTCAGGGGAGGTGGATGCGGCTTAGCCGCAGACAGAGGGGTAGTCAAGGCATTTCTCTCCCTCAGTCCTCGCTTTTGCTCGGTCAGCTCCCTCCTCAGAGGGAGCCAAGAACAGGCAGCTAAGCTGGTGGTTTTGATTGTATAAACTTTTTATGACGGGCTGAGCGGATCAAAGGTGATGACGGCGATGCACGGTTGCTCGGCGCGCTCACTGAGCGCTTGCTGCACATACGCGCGGATGCGGTCCTGCTCGCGCAGCAGCTTGTCGGGCGCGGCAACATCAAAGATGAATTTGGTATTCCCGTCAGCGTATGCGACGCGAAAATCGTGCAGTGTCAAGCTTTCGTCATACCGCGAAAGGATAGCCGCCGCGCAGGCGCGCAAACCGTCAAGCGTGTCATCATCGGTGACAACGGGATCGAGATGCACAACCATGTGCAAATGCAGGGAGTTGAAGCATTCGCGCTCAATGGCATCGATGATCTCGTGGCAAAGCAGCGCGTCAATGCGGTGGTCGATTTCGACATGCACGCTTGCAAACCCGTGTCCCGGGCCGTAATCGTGGATCAGCAGATCGTGATAGCCGATCACGCGCTCGTCGCGCACGATGACTGCTGCGATCGCATCGCGCATTTCGCTTGTGCCTGCTTTGCCGATGAGCGGATCAATCGTTTCCTTGATCATGCGCACACCGCTGTACAGGATAAACACCGCCACGGCAAGACTGATATACCCGTCCACTCGCCAAGTGGTCAGCAATTCGATGATAATGGCGGTGAGCACCGCGGCGGTGGTGATCACATCGTTACGGCTGTCGGCGGCGGTGGCAATCAGGGTGGGGGAGTTAATGCGCTTTCCTGCGCGATGGTAGAAAATCGCGAGCGCGGTTTTGATGAGGATCGAGGCGACCAACACCGCAACGGTTACTGCGGAAAAGGTTATCGCTGCGGGGTGGATGATTTTTTCCACAGCACTCTTGGCAAGCTCAAAGCCGACAAACAAAATCAGTGCTGCCACCATCATGGCGGAGATATATTCGAGTCGCGCGTGACCGTAGGGGTGATCCTCGTCGGCGGGTTTTTCCGACAGCGCAAATCCAAGAAGCGCCACGATCGATCCCGAAGCGTCCGATAGGTTGTTCATTGCATCGGCGGTGATGGATAATGCACCGCTTAATAAGCCGACGATCAATTTGCCCGCGAACAGCAGCAGGTTGCAACCGATGCCGATGAGTGCGGCGGTTTTTCCGACCCGCGTACGGGTAGGGGAAGATAATGTATTCATAATGCGTTCCTCATAGTTTCGAATGGGAGACGGATATAACGCAGGCGCACGCCGCGTAAGGGGTGTGCGCCTTGAAATGCGTTTGTGATTGTTTTACAGCGAGGCGGTGAAGCGCAGGAAAGCGGCTTTGCCTTCCTCGTTGCGCTTGAACACGCCCGCATCTTCAAGAACCTCAGCAAACACCTTGCCGATCTCTTGCTCGAGGATAGCGCGGGCATTGTCTTTGCCGAATTCGGGATGACGCGCGAGCACATCGGCGGCCCAAGCGGCATGCGGTGCGAGCGAGGGCGTGTCAAACGCCTTGCCTTCGAGCATCGCTTGTTCCATTTCGCCGATCTCGGTCGCCAGACGCGACGGCAGCACCGCCAGACCCATGACCTCGATCAAACCGATGTTTTCTTTTTTGATGTGGTGCAGCGAGGGGTTCGGGTGGAACAAGCCCATCGGGCGATCCTCGGTGGTGATGTTGTTGCGCAGCACCAGATCGCATTCGTATTTTCCGTCACGCATGCGGGCAATCGGGGTAATCGTGTTGTGTGGGGTGTCGCCCGTGAACGCAAAGATGTTCACCGCTTCATCGCTGTAGCCGCGCCATGCGCGCAGCACATCTTGGCAGCAAGCGGCAAGTGCAGCGCGATCCGCCGAAGCAACGCGCACAACCGACAGCGGCCATTTGAGCAGCCCCGCCTCGACCTGCGGATATTTTTCAAGCGTAAAGGTGTGCTCGACAGGGGCGTTATCCATTGCGAAGGTATAATGCCCGCCCTGGAAATGCTCGTGCGACAAAATCGAGCCGCCGACGATCGGCAGATCCGCATTCGAACCGACAAAATAATGCGGCAGGAAATCGAGAATGTCAAACAGCTTGTCAAACACCTTGTCATCGATCGCCATGGGAATATGCTGCGCGTTAAAGACGATGCAGTGCTCGTGATAGTAGCCGTAGGGCGAATATTGCAGTCGCCAATCGCCGTCCGCCACGCGGATCGGAATGGGACGCAGGTTTTGGCGAGCGGGGTGGGTTGCGTGACCCGCAAAGCCCTCGTTCTCCACGCACAGCTGGCATTTCGGATAGGAAGCTGCCTTTTGCTTGCCTGCGGCGGCAATATCGCGCGGATCTTTTTCGGGTTTGGAGCAGTTGATGGTGATATCCAGTGTGCCGTAATCACTTTCGTATTTCCATTTCAGATCCTTCGCAATGCGACCTTGGCGCACATAGTTGAGATCTTTGCTGATTTCAAAATACCAATCGGTCGCTTGCTGCGGCGACACGGCATATTTCTCGCGGAACTGTGCGATGATCTCGCGGGGCATGGGGGTGAGAATACCCATGAGCTTGGTGTCGAACAAATCGCGGTTGCCGGCGGTGTCCGCAATCACGCCGTTTTCACAGGCGTAGTCCAGCAGCACAGCGAGCAGCTCGTCGATCGTTTCGCCTTCGTAAGCGGCGGTCGTGTCGTCCCAGTTATCCACCTGCAGCGCGTTCATAAGCGCGTTGCGCACAACAAACACATCGTCCGCCGTGATAAGCGCTTTGGCGAGCGCATAGTCAATCAATTTTTGAATGGCGTTGCAAATCATACTGTTTACAGCCTCCCGAAAAGAGTGTTTTCTTTATTGTATCATAACTTGTGCGGCGGCACAACCCAAAAAAGAAAGCGGCAGGAAAAATTTTTCCTGCCGCTGCAAAAACATAGGAGTTTATGTGGTGGTGAGTATAATATCGCCTGTCGTGGTATGTGCGGAGAATTTGCCACCGCTTGTGCCTGTGGGGACGCGCACATCGCCCGTCGTGGTTTGGGTCGTGAACACCTTGTCCGAAAGCAGGTTGCCCGTGATATTGCCCGTCGTGGTGCTTGCGGTGATCGCGGCGGCGTCACAATCGGTAAAGAGGATGTCACCCGTGTTGCGTTTGAGTTCAAACGCTTGCGAAGCAATCACATCGGTGAGCTTCATATCACCCGTGGTGCCTTTGCTTTTAAGATTCGCGCAACGCACCTCATTAAGAATCACATCGCCTGTCGTGGCATTCACGGCAATATCGCCTGCGCAGGTGATATCGGCTGCTTGGATGTCGCCCGTGGTAACATCCATTGTCAGCGAAGCGGCAGTCATGCTTTTGGCGGTGATGTCGCCTGTTGTTGCCGTAAGGCGAATATCGCCGCTTGCCGAAGCTTCACAGAGGATGTCGCCCGTGGTGACATCGATGGTGACATTGTCGAAAGCGAAGGCGGCGGCAACGGTAATATCGCTTGTCGTGGCATCCACAGACAGCGTGCCGTAGTCACCCTGCGGTAGATAGACGGTGATTGCCGCCTCGTCGGAAAAAATGCCGATATTTTCATACCATCGGCGTTCTTCGTTGAGCGTAACATACAGCGTATCGTTTTCCGCCGTTGCGGTAAACGCGGCTTTATCGTTTGCGTGACACACGATCTTCGTGTCGTTGTTTTGCGACGGCACAAAGGTGAGATCTGCGGTATCGATATCCACGGTGATGTGGTGATACGGTTGCGTAACAGTGTGTTCGGTGGTTTTATATCTCTCGGTCGAAAGCTTCGAAAAATTCCAGCCCATGGTAGTCATCACTCCTGCAAACAACATACATCCGCCGAGCGTCAGTGCGGTCGCGGCAATCAGCCAGCCTTTGGTTGCTTTGCGCATTTACGCTCCCTCCTTTTTCATCAGACGGCGTTTCGTGCCGAGCAGCATCCGTTTTGTGAGGCGCACAACGCCTTTGGAAGCGGCAGCACAGCCGAAGAAAGCGAAAACGGCAAGTCCCGCGCATACCATCGCAGCGGCGATCATCGCGAGCCCCGTGGTGTTGTTGCCGCTTGTGATAAAGACGACAGCGGCGAACATACCGCCGAGCGCGCAAGCCGCCAGCGAAATCGGCACCGTCCACAAGCAAACAACCACCGCCCATAAACAGACGTACAGCGCCAACGCCACAGCGGCAACCGCCAACAGAACGGGACACCACACGGGGAAGCCGAGAATGAGCAACACGATCTCCCACGCCTTCATGCGGCGTTTCGGCTTGATCGTTTGCTTCATGACCGTCGAAAGCGGTACATCCGCCAAAATTTGCGCGGCAACCTCCTCGACATCGCCCAGCGCCGCAACCGCTTCATCCTCCGATAAGCCTTCGTCCATGCGATCATCGATCATCTCACTGTAAAAAATCCAGCGATCTTCAATCTCTTCCCACGGCAGGGGAGAGAGCTTGTGCGTTAATTCCAGCAAGAATTCTTCCTTCGTCATACATTCTCATCTCCTTTGATAACGAATTGATAGATCGAGAGAAGTTCTTTCCACTCCTCCTTAAATTCCGCAATGCGCGCCTTGCCCACATCGGTGATGCGGTAGTATTTGCGCAAGCGCCCGCTGTGCTCGGCGGTGCGCACCGTAAGCATCGCGGCAGTTTCCAATCGCTTCAGAATGGTGTATAGGGTGGATTCCGACATATCCATATACGGTTTCATATCTTTGATGATCTTGTAGCCGTAGGATTCTTCACTTTGTATTGCCGCCAGCACGCAAATATCGAGCATGCCGCGTTTAAGCTGTGCATCCATACAATGCCTCCTCTTTCGTAATACATCGTAACACGAAGTATTGGGGTTGTCAAGGGGTGCAAGGAGATTTTTTGTGGGTCTATATACCGACAAAGGGGGGCGGCGACTCG
>JAZURB010000241.1:0-5211 GCA_045605945.1 Acutalibacteraceae bacterium | reverse complement strand
TGCCACTTTGAGCATATCGGACAGAGAGCTGTTGGTGCAGGAGCCGATGCAGCACTGATCGACCTTGATCTGACCGATTTCATCAAGTGTTTTGACAGCGTCGGGAGAGTGGGGGCAAGCAGCCATCGGTGCGAGCGAGGACAGATCGATCTCGATCACTTCGTCGTACACCGCGTCGTCATCGGGCTTGAGTTCCACCCAATCCTTGCCGCGACCCTGCGCTTCCATGAATGCGCGGGTGATCTCGTCGGAGGGGAAGATCGAAGTAGATGCGCCGAGTTCAGCGCCCATGTTGGTGATGGTGGCACGCTCGGGAACACTCAGCGTTTTCACGCCTTCGCCGCCGTATTCAATGATTTTGCCGACGCCGCCTTTAACCGACATGCGGCGCAGCACTTCGAGGATAACATCTTTCGCCGCAACCCAATCGGACAGCTTGCCCGTCAGGTTCACGCGCACCATTTTCGGCATGGTGATATAGTAAGTACCGCCGCCCATAGCAACCGCAACATCCAGACCGCCCGCGCCGAACGCCAGCATGCCGATGCCGCCGCCCGTGGGAGTGTGGCTGTCCGAGCCGATCAGCGTCTTGCCGGGGATACCGAAGCGCTCAAGATGCACTTGATGGCAGATGCCGTTGCCGGGACGGGAGAAATAAATGCCGTGCTTTTTGCAAACGGATTGAATGTAGCGGTGATCGTCTGCGTTTTCGAAACCGGTTTGCAGCGTGTTGTGGTCGATATATGCCACCGAACGCTCAGTTTTCACGCGGGGCACGCCGATTGCCTCAAACTCCAGATAAGCCATCGTACCGGTGGCATCCTGCGTCAAGGTTTGATCGATTTTCAAACCGATCTCGCTGCCGACTGTCATCTCACCGCAAACGAGGTGATCACGAATACATTTTTGAGCTAAAGTCAAACCCATAGGTAGTCACTCCTGTTCTGAATTTTTTTACATAAAAAATCACTTTATTATACCGCGTGAACCCTGCATTTGTCAATTATTAAACGCAGTTTTTATCGAACTTTCGGTTACGCTGCGAAATCTGCAAAAAAGCCTTGTCGAACGCGCAAAAAAATGGTATAATGAATAAGTATATATTCGGGCATATTATGCTCACTTCTGTTTACACTAGCCGTGTAAGGAGGAGTGCGGCATGAAACGCTTATTTTCATCGAATACAGAGGAGATAGCCGCGGATTTTGCGGCGGATCGTTGTCGGCTGCAAACGCCGATCGGCGACCTGGTTGAAACCGGATCGGTCACCACATTCAACGGTAAGCACACGGTGTATTGTCTGACTATAATCGGACAGATCGAGGGGCATTATACGTTGTCACCCGACAACAAAAGCACCAAATATGAGCATGTGATCCCGCAACTTGTGGCGATCGAAGAAAGCAACGAGATTGACGGTCTGCTCATCCTGCTTAACACAGTCGGCGGTGATATTGAAGCGGGACTGGCGCTCGCTGAGCTGATTGCGGGCATGAAAAAACCGACCGTCTCGCTTGTGCTCGGCGGCGGGCATTCAATCGGTGTGCCGCTCGCGGTATCAGCCAAGCGTTCGTTCATTGCGCCGTCAGCAACCATGATGCTCCATCCTGTGCGTACCAACGGCATGGTGCTCGGAGTCCCGCAGGCGTTTTCGTATTTCCGCAAAATGCAAGAACGCATTGCGCGTTTTGTTACCGACAATTCGCATTTATCGTTTGAGCGGTTTGATGAACTTTGCATGGAGACGGATGAACTGGTCACCGATGTCGGTACCGTGCTCGAAGGCGAACAAGCGGTTGCAGAAGGGCTTATCGATTCGCTCGGCTCATTGTCCGATGCGTTTGCGGCGCTGTACGCGATGATCGAAGATTACCAAAGGCGATAAACGGCACTGCGTTGCCGTACATAACGATACGAATAAAGAGGTAGATTATGGCTAAGAAAAAAACGACGAAAGCGTCGTCACACGCAAAAAAGAATGCGAAAAACACAGCAGCGAGCGGTGAGCAAACCGTGTTTAAATCGTATATGTCCAAGCAAATGGTTGCCGTCATCATGTTTGCCGTTGCGGTGTTTTTGATGTTTGTTGCGATCATTTCCGCCGAAGATGCGGCGCTGTGGAATGTGTTACATAAAGGTATCCTCGGGCTCTTTGGCATCGGCGCGTATATCGTGCCGATTGTTGTCGGTTATCTTGCGATCGCCACTGCGCTCGACCGCGAAGAGAAAAAGGTCGTTCGTCGCTTGTGGAGCTTTGGCTTAGCGCTGTTCCTGCTGCAAACGCTGCTTTCGGTTTTTTCGATCACAGCAAAAGATTTCACCTTCGGCGAAGCCTTAAAAACCGCATTCGTCAACGGAACGCAGCTTTTTAACGGCGGCGGCATCGGCGGCGGTGTTTGCGGCATGCTCCTCGGTTATCCGTTGGAGTATCTTATGAGCGATATCGGCGCTAAACTGACATTGATTTTGTTATTGTTTGTGCTTGTTATGTGGATCACCAAAGCATCGCTTTTAACGCTGTGGAAACCTGTGGAAAAAACAGCACAGTTCACGCGCGATAAGATCCGTCAATCCAAAGAAGCGGGCGCCGATGAGGATGAAGCGGAAGAAGCAGCACCGAAAACGCCGTTGTTCAATCGTACTAAAAAAGAGAAAACGCCTCCCGACAGCGAAAAAACGACCGCCAATTCGCGTATTGATATCGATATGGGAGACGGTTATCAAGATAATGTGCCTGAGAAAAATCCCAAAGAGGCTTTCGAAAAAGCTACGCAGGGTGTGAAAGAGGAGAGAGATCGCCCGCAGCTGCGTATCGATGATATCATCGGTCGCGCTATCGAGCAGCAGGAAACCGTGCGTGCTGTCGGCGGCGAGCCCGAAGAGGCGATTCCTGCGATGACCGCTGAAGAGTTGCGTCAGGAGCAGGCAGAAGTCGCACAGCAGATCGAAGAGCAGGAAGCCGTGTTCGAAAGTTACACCTTCCCGCCGATGTCGCTGCTGAAAAAACCGACAGTCACAAACGATCGCACGGCGCGCGAGGAAATGCAGATGAACGCCGAGCTGCTTGTGCAAACGCTCAAGGAATTCGGTATCAGTGCCAAGGTAATTGATATTTCGCGCGGTCCGTCGGTCACGCGTTATGAGCTGCAGCCCAATGCGGGTGTGAAGATCAGCCGTATCACGGGTCTTGCCGATGATATTGCGTTGCGCCTTGCCACGACCGGCGTGCGCATCGAAGCGCCGATTCCCAACAAAGCAGCAATCGGTATTGAGGTGCCCAATAAAGCGCGCGGCGCGGTTTGCCTGCGTGAGTTGATCGACAGCGATGAATTTTCCGATCAGGAAAGCCGTTTGGCGGTTGCGCTCGGTCGCGATATCAGCGGTCAAATCGTCACCGCCGACCTTGCGCAAATGCCTCACCTGCTTATCGCGGGTACGACAGGTTCGGGTAAATCGGTGTGCACCAACTCGATGATCCAAAGCGTGCTTTACCACAGCTCGCCCGAAGAAGTCCGCATGATCCTTATCGATCCGAAACAGGTCGAATTCAGCATGTATAACGGCATTCCGCATCTGCTTGTCCCTGTTGTTACCAATCCGCGCAAAGCGGCGGGTGCGCTCGGCTGGGCGGTCACCGAAATGATCAACCGTTACAATACCTTCACCGAAAACAATGTCCGTGACATCAAGTCGTATAATAAACTCGCCAAAACCAGCGACACGCTGCAAACCATGCCGCAAATCCTCATCGTGATCGATGAGCTGTCCGACTTGATGATGGCGGCGGGCAAGGAAGTAGAAGATGCGATCGTCCGCTTGGCGCAAATGGCGCGTGCGGCGGGCATGCATCTGGTAATTGCGACCCAGCGTCCCTCCGTAGATGTTATCACGGGTTTGATCAAAGCAAACATCCCCAGCCGTCTGGCGCTTACCGTTGCTTCGGCGGTTGATTCGCGCACCATTCTTGACACAGGCGGTGCCGAAAAGCTGCTCGGCAAAGGCGACATGCTGTTCCACCCTGTGGGACTCGCCAAGCCGATCCGTGTGCAAGGCTGTTATGTGTCGGATGATGAAATTGCTGCGGTGGTTGAATTCCTTAAAACCTCTTCGACAGCGCAGTACGACGAGCAGGTTGTTGAAGAAATCAATCGTCAAGCCGAAGAAGCCGAGCGCAGCGAGGTTAAGGGCGGCGATGATGACGGCGGTGAAGCTGACAGCATGCTGCCGCAGGCGATCCAAGAGGTTGTCGATGCGGGGCAAGCTTCCGTGTCGCTTATTCAGCGCCGTCTCAAAGTCGGTTATGCGCGCGCCGGTCGTCTGATCGACGAAATGGAGCAGCGCGGCATTATCGGTCCTCACGAGGGCAGTAAACCCCGCCAGGTGCTGATCAGCCGTCAGCAATGGCTGGAAATGCAAAGCAATCGCCCCGATAACGACGGCGAATAATCCTTGAAACGGAAATGAGGTAATGTTCATGATGACGCGCAGTGCAGGCGTACTGATGAATGTATCATCGCTCCCGAGCCCTTACGGTATCGGCGTGTTCGGCAAAGAAACCAAAGCGTGGATCGATAAGCTTGCTGCCATGCGCTTTTCTGTGTGGCAGGTGTTGCCGTTTAATGTGCTCAATATCGAGGGCTCGCCTTACGGCAGTTGCAGTGCCTTTGCGGGCAACCCGCTGTACATCGATCCCCGTGGCTTGGTGGAAATGAAACTCGTCACTGCTAAGGAAGCGGCTGCTTGTGAATACGACGGCACGCCGTATACTACCGATTATGCGTTCGCACGCAAGACACGCATGGCGCTGCTCGAAACAGCGTTTGGCAATATTACGCCGACGCTTACGGAGAAGATGGATGCTTTTGCCGAAAAACATGCGTGGGTGGATGAGTTTGCGCTGTTTATGGCAGTCAAGGAATCGCAGGATGAGCAGCCGTGGTGGACTTGGCCTGCCGAACTGGCGGCATATGAACAATGCCTTGCAAACACCGCTGCGTTTGCAAAACGCGCGGCGTTCTGGCGTTTTGTGCAATTCTTATTTTGGGAGCAGTGGAGCGATGTGCATGCCTATGCGGCTTCCAAAGGCGTGAAAGTTCTCGGCGATATGCCGATTTATGTGTCGATGGACAGCGCCGACGTGTGGTGCCATCGTGATTTGTTCTGCATCGATCAGCGTACCTTCCGTCCCGATAAAGTGGCGGGTGTGCCGCC
>JAZURB010000240.1:0-2398 GCA_045605945.1 Acutalibacteraceae bacterium | reverse complement strand
GAACGAGGGTGGATTTGCCCGAGCCCGTATGTCCGATGACACCGATAAACTCGCCTTTTTCCACCGTAAGCGATACGTTGTCCAGGGCGACCTTTTCGTACGGCGTACCCGCTGCATACACATATCGCAGTTGTCGCAACTCAAGAACAGCCATTCGTTCCCTCCATCAGCCCTGCCAACACTTCCACACATTCTTCCACCGTCAGCACATCGGCGGGAATGTGGATCCCGTGCTGACGCAATACATAACAAAGTTCGGTCGGCTGCGGCACATCCAGCGCCACCTCGCGCAGCTGCTGCACACGCGCAAACACCTCGCGCGGCGTACCGTCCGCAAGCACACGACCGCCTTCCATGACGACCACACGATCGGCCATGGCGGCTTCCTCCATATAATGGGTGATCAGCACCACCGTCATGCCGCGTTCGGCATTGAGACGGCGCACCGTTTCCATCACTTCCGCTCGTCCTTGCGGATCGAGCATCGCCGTCGGCTCGTCAAGCACCAAGCAATCGGGCTGCATCGCCAGCACACCCGCGATCGCCACGCGCTGCTTTTGTCCACCCGACAGCTTATGCGCCGCATGCTCGCGGTAGTCGTACATACCGACGGTTTTGAGCGCATCGTCCACGCGGCGACGGATCTCTTCGGGCTCGACGCCGAGGTTTTCGGGACCGAACGCCACATCCTCCTCCACGATGGTGGACACCAACTGGTTATCGGGATTTTGCAGCACCATGCCGACCGTGCGGCGCACTTCCAGCGTGCGGCTTTCGTCCGACGTGTCAATATCGCCGACAAACACACGCCCGCCCGTCGGGAGCAGCATCGCATTGAAATGCTTGGCAAGCGTCGACTTGCCGCAGCCGTTATGTCCGAGGATCGCGGTGAATTTTCCGCGTGTGATCGCCAGATCGACGCCCTTGAGCGCTTCTTCGGGAGTCACCTCGTCGTTTTCGTATACAAAGTGCACCTGCTGCGCATCCAGAATGATCTCGGACATACTCTCACCTCTTTTACCGATTATTTACTCGTCCACACCGCGGTGGAGCCGCAGGGCAGCACCAGCCCGCTCTGCGTTACCGGCAACCCGATCTCATCGGCAGTCACGCTGCCGCCCTCAATAAGGCTGCCCAAAATATACTGCATGACCGACGGGGACAATCCCGCGGTATACGAATTGATGACCACAAACAGCGGGTTATCCGACAGCAGCTTCACGCATTCCGCAACAAAGCTGTAGATCTGCTCTTCGAGCTTCCACACCTCGCCGCCCGGTCCGCGTCCGTAGGACGGCGGATCCATCAAGATCGCGTCGTATGTGTTGCCGCGACGCTGCTCGCGGGCGACAAACTTGCCGCAATCGTCCACCAGCCAGCGAATCGGTGCATCGGCAAGTCCCGACGATATGACATTCTCGCGTCCCCATGTAACCATGCCCTTTGAAGCATCGACATGGGTGACCTGCGCACCCGCTTTGGCGCAGGCGAGCGTCGCGCCGCCCGTGTAACCGAACAGGTTGAGCACCTTGATCGGGCGACCCGCGTTGCGGATCATATCGCCCATCATGTCCCAGTTGACCGCCTGCTCGGGGAACAGTCCCGTATGCTTAAAGCCCATCGGCTTCAGGCGAAAGCGCAGGGTGTCGTAGCCGATCTCCCACACATCGGGGATCGGGCGATAGACCTCCCATTTGCCGCCGCCCGCCTTCGAGCGATGATAACGCGCATGCGCTTTTTTCCACAGCGGATGACGATGACCCGTGTCCCAAATGACCTGCGGGTCGGGACGAATTAAGATAATATCGCCCCAGCGCTCCAGCTTTTCGCCGCCCGAGGTATCGAGCAATTCATAATCTTTCCATGCATTGGCCGCTCTCATAGCGCGCCTCCTTTAAAACAGCGTTTGTTGCCCCTCACAAGGGATGCCCAAATGCGCATACGCAGCGGGCAGCACCACACGCCCGCGCGGGGTGCGGCTGATAAATCCGATCTGCATCAGATACGGTTCATACACATCTTCAATGGTGATCGCTTCCTCGCCGATCATCGCAGCAAGCGTTTCCAATCCGACGGGGCCGCCTTTATAATGCTCGATCATCGCCGTGAGCATACGGCGGTCGACCATATCGAGACCCAGCTCATCGATCTCCATGCGCGAGAGCGCAATGCGCGCCGTCTTTTCATCGATCTCACCGTCGGTCAGCACCAGCGCAAAGTCGCGCACACGCTTAAGCAAGCGGTTGGCAATACGCGGCGTGCCGCGCGAGCGCGACGCAATCTCCAGCGCGCCGTCCATGGTGCAGGGAACGCCCAAAATGCCCGCCGAGCGTTTGACGATCGCTGCCAGCTCCTCGGGTGTATACAGCTCCAGGCGCATCAGCACGCCGAAACGGTC
>JAZURB010000239.1:0-1803 GCA_045605945.1 Acutalibacteraceae bacterium | reverse complement strand
CTCGGCGAGCGGGAACGACTCGATGAGGCTATGAGCGATCATTTCCGCGCGAGCGGTGTCTATCATGTGTTGGCGGTTTCGGGACTGCATTTAACTGTGATCACGGGCGCAGTGCTTACGCTCACTAAACAGCTCAAACGCCGCCTTGCAACATGCATCACTATGGTGGCAGTGCTGATGTTTATGGCGCTGTGCGGCTTTTCGCCGTCGGTGTCCCGCGCGGGCGTGATGATGCTTCTTATGCTGTCCGGACGGTTGTTTCGTCGCCGCGCCGACGGACTGAATTCGCTCGGCTTGGCGGCATTTGTCATGCTGCTGGTCGACCCGTTTTGCGGTTACGATATCGGCTGGCAGCTTTCCTTTGCGGCAACGCTCGGATTGCTTTGTGCTTTTCCTGTGTGGCAACGCGCTGTCACTGCGCGAGCGATCGCAGCTTGTCCGTTGCTTGCGCGTTTGTTGTCTGCTTGCTTGTCGGCGGTGGGGGTAGCCGTATGCGCCTCTTGGGCGACTATGCCGCTGCTTGCGTTGTATTTCGGTGAAATTTCCACCGTGTTTTTGCTTGCCAATTTGATTTGTGTTCCGCTCACAACCGTGTTGTTGGTGGCGGCGTTTGGCGGCGTGATTGCCGCTGCGCTGTGGGAAGCAGTCGGCGTCGGTGTGTTGGTGCTGTGCGAACGGGTGTGTCTGTGGCTGGATGTGATCACCGCCTTTATCGCCTCGTTTTCGTATGCCACCGTCAAAACCACACATCCGCTGGTCGTCCTGTGGCTGTTCGCTTTTGTTGCCGCCACCGTGATCGGCTATTTGATCAGCCGCAAACGCGGCGTGCCGCGTGCGGCGCTTGCTATGGTGTGCGTGTTACTTATCGGTGTAGCTGCGTTTCGCATCTATGACCGCGATACCGTATATGTTACCGTGGTCGATACCGATGCCCCCGTTGTGATCGTGGATTCTCCGCACGGGATCGGCATGCTGTTTGCAGGCGACGATGAAGCGGTACAAGCGGCAAAAGCAGTGCTTGACCGCGAACATATCGACACGCTCGATTGGCTCGTATGGGCGGACACCGCCGACACGCATCGCTGCCAAACCGCCTTTACGGATACGGCGATAGACGCCGTCTATGCCGAGGACACCATACCGTTTTCGCATACATCGCTGACGATACTTGAAAACGGCAGCAGCCTCGCGCTGGATGACGGCGTGATGCTCGCTTTCGCCTGCGATGCCTATCGGCTCACTGTCGACGGCATCGTGATAACGATCTATTGTCCCGATACCGACACCGCCGCTGCGACGGCGTTGTGGGGAAGCAGCGACCTGATGGTGCTGTCGGGCAAACTTGATGGGGAAGATGTATTTCCCGATGCTACGGTGACGGTGGTGAGCGATTCGTGGTTTACGCTGGAAGTCAATAAAGAAACCGTGCGTGATCGCTACGATACCGTGTATTTCACCGCGGAAGAAGAGGCGCTGACGTTTCTCTCGCGACAAAACGCGAAACTTATCTTGCGAGCGTATTGATTTTGTGCTATACTGATGAAAACGAAGGGAGGCGACCGCATGGCGATGACCGAAAAAGACCTCAAAGCCCATATCAAAGGCGAGGCATGGCACACGGTATATTTTCTTTACGGCGACGAGCCGTATTTGGTGGCGCATTATGCGGCGCGCATTGCCGAGCGGGTCGTGCCGCCCGATGATTTGGCGGCGTTTAATCTTCATGTGTTCGACGGCACGAATTTATCGCTCGAAGCGCTGGCGGCAGCGGTGGAAGCGATGCCGCTTATGGGGGATCACACC
>JAZURB010000238.1:0-2133 GCA_045605945.1 Acutalibacteraceae bacterium | reverse complement strand
CTGTCCTTTGAGGTGTTTCCGCCTAAAACAGAAACCGCATTTGAAAGTGTAAAAAGTGCAACGGAGGAAATCGCCAAGCTTCGTCCCTCATTCATGAGCGTGACTTACGGTGCGGGCGGCGGAACCAGCCGTTATACCTTGGATATCGCAAAAAATATCAAAGAGCTCCACAGTGTACCGACATTGGCACATTTGACCTGCGTATCCTCGACGAAGGAAACCGTGAAGGAGCGCATCGCCGATATGCAAGCGGCAGGTATTCAAAATGTCATGGCGCTTCGCGGCGACATTCCCGCCGAAATGGAAAACGCCGACCGTGCGGCATGGGATTATCACCATGCCGTGGAATTGGTGCGTGAATTGAAAGAAGCCAAGGCTGATTTTTGCATCGGCGGTGCATGTTATCCCGAAATTCATCCCGAAAGCGCCGACCAACGCGAGGACATCCGCTATTTGAAAGAAAAGGTGGATGCGGGCTGTGAATTTTTAACCACCCAGATGTTTTTTGACAACAATCTGCTGTACAATTTTCTGTATAAAATCCGCGAAGCGGGCATCACCGTGCCGATCATCCCCGGTGTGATGCCGATTACCAACGCCAATCAAGTGGCGCGTGCGATCAAGCTGTCGGGCTCGTTTATGCCCCAGCGCTTCAAGAGCTTGGTGGATAAGTTCGGTCACGACCCCGCCGCGATGAAGCAAGCGGGCATCGCGTATGCGACCGATCAAATTATTGATCTGTATGCCAACGGCATCACCAACGTCCATGTGTATTCCATGAATAAACCCGATGTGGCGATGAGCATTCAAGCCAATCTGTCGGATATTTTGGGGAAATGAGCATGGTGCAGATAACAACGATTTCAGCGCCTCCCTTTTGCGAGCGGGAGGCGCTCCGATTTGCCGGCTGTCGCGAGGCGGACGCGGAAACGACCGCGCTGCTTGCCGCATGCTTTGAAGAAGTGAAAGAGCAGCTTCATTATCGCGTGTGTTTTGCGGAAGTCCCCGTGACGATCGCGGGCGATGTGTGCGATTTCGGGGCTTTTCGACTTTGCTCGCGTGCACTGGCGAAAACGCTGGACGGCTGCGAGCGGTCGGTGTTGTTCGGCGCGACATTGGGGGTGGAGATTGACCGCCTCATCGCCAAATACGGGCGGTTGTCGCCCGCCAAAGCGCTGATGCTGCAAGCGATCGGCGCTGAACGGATCGAATCGCTGTGCGATGCGTTTTGTGTGCAGTATCGGGAAGCGTGCGGCGAAGCGCTTACCATGCGCTTCAGTCCCGGCTACGGCGATTTGCCGCTTTCCGCACAGCGGGAATTGTTCGCGGCACTGGATCTGCCGCGTAAAATCGGATTGACGCTGAACGACAGTCTGATCATGTCGCCGACCAAATCGGTCACGGCGATCGTGGGAGTGGGGGCAAAAGCGCCCGTCCCGAAAAAAGCAGGGTGCGCGCGCTGCGATAAGCGCGACTGCGCATTTAGGAGTGAAAATGTATGAATTTTCGTGAATATTTGGCAAATCATGTCGTCTATCTCGACGGCGGCATGGGAACGCTGCTGCAAGCGCAGGGGCTTAAAGCGGGCGAGCATCCCGAACGCTGGAATATAACGCACCCCGAGGTGATCGTCGATATTCAGCGGCAATATTTTGATGCGGGCTCCAATGTCGTTTGCGCCAACACCTTCGGCGCGAATGTGTTGAAATTCGACGAGGAAGAGCTCGCGGCAATCGTCAAAGCAGCGCTTTGTAACGCGCGTGCGGCTGCGGCGGCTTCGAGTGGGACGCAGGAGAAATTTGTCGCTTTGGATATCGGCCCGACGGGCAAGCTGCTTAGCCCCCTCGGCGATCTTGATTTTGAAGAAGCGGTTGCCGTGTTTGCTAAAACCGTGGTGCTCGGCGTTGAAAACGGCGCCGACCTCATTGTCATCGAAACGATGAACGATGCCTATGAAACCAAAGCGGCGCTGCTTGCTGCTAAGGAAAACAGCGATCTTCCCGTTATTGTTACGAACGCCTACGGCGAGGACGGCAAGCTGATGACGGGCGCTTCGCCCCCCGCCATGGTCGCGCTGCTCGAAGGCATGGGCGCGGATGCGCTGGGTGCGAATTGTTCGCTCGGCCCGAAGCA
>JAZURB010000237.1:0-10602 GCA_045605945.1 Acutalibacteraceae bacterium | reverse complement strand
CACTGTCGACAAAGCCGATATAGGTTCCCGTTGCCACCGCCATGCCGGCATTGCGCGCATCGGAAAGTCCGCCGTTTTCTTTGTGGATGACCTTGATACGACCGTCTTTTTCCGCCCACGCATCGCACATCGCGCCGCAGTTATCGGGCGAGCCGTCATCCACCAAGATAATTTCTAAATTGGTATAGGTTTGATCCACAATGGATTGCACGCATGTATCAAGATAGGCTTCCACCTTATAAATAGGAACGATGATACTGATTAAATCCATTGTGTCTCTCTCCTTTTATTCCACATCAAATTTGTGAGCACTACCCGATAATTCGCCGTGCAGCGCATGCACCCACCGATAGCTTGCCGGCCACACCGCCGCCCATAATGCCATGATTTTTATCTTTTTCGGGCAATAGTCCTTTTTCATAATATCCGGAAGTTCACTACGAAGTTTCCTTCGAATTTCACGGCGATACGGTCCCACCAATTCTTTTTGTGCCTTGCAAGACAACGTTGCTACAGAAATCATTTGACACACGCGTCGACGCAAAACCTCCGCTTGCGCTTGCGGTACCTCTACCGTATCTGCCACTAAAATATCCAATACACGAAGCGGATCCTTAAGCTTATGTTCATTCAGCTGTGATATCATCGTCGATCCTTTACGAAGCATATAGCTATACAAGCATACATCTTCATACACACTTTGCTCTGCTTCTCTAAACAGATAATAATTCATCAATAAGTCTTCATTGATTTTGATCGTTGTATCCATCACATTGTCATATAATATTCCATGGAACAATGTGTTCCGAAACAGTTTATTCCATAATCCAGGCTCAACTTGCTTGCCTGATAATAGCGCTTGCAAGCCTGCTGCCTTATCATGCTTTTCATAGATACCTGTATTATGATAATAATCTATCCGTCCACTTGGAAATACCATTTGGTATCCGCAATGCGAGATATCTGCGTCGTATGTATGCGCATTGGCAAGCAACCGTTCATACATGGTCGGCTCAACAAAATCGTCGCCGTCTACAAAACCGATCCATTCGCCGCTTGCCTCAGCGATGCCGCGAAGGCGCGCCGAAGTCACACCGCCGTTTTCTTTGTGGATGGCTTTTACACGCGCGTCCTTTTGCGCGTACGCATCCAATACCTCGGCAGTGTGATCTTTTGATCCGTCATTGACAACAACAACCTCGATATGCTCATAAGTTTGCGCTAAAATGCTATCCAAACATCCCGCCAAATAATCGCCGATATTGTATGCGGGAATGACAATTGAAATCAACTCATTCATCAGTCAATATACCCTATCTTTCCATCGAGTTCTTCTTTTTGCTGCAGTCGTTTTTCCATCGATACATTTTGACGAAGGGTGTAACTTTCATCATAGACAGGAGACTCTTTCATGCGCGCTTTTTCTTTTTCGAGATAGTCGTCCAGTGAGCAAATCACGCGCGCGGGTGTACCCGCCACAACACTGTTGTCGGGTACATCTTTCGTCACAGTGCTGTTCGCACCGACGATAACATTATTGCCGATCGTTACCCCGGGAAGCACAACCGATTCCGCGCCGATAAACACATTGTTGCCGATCGTCACACGACCGATCTTGGTATAACCCAAGAAGGTTTTTGTGCTGGCATCATGCGCCAAAACATGCACGCGCGGCGCCATAGTCACATTATCGCCGATCGTAATCAACCAACAATGCGACGGATCTAAAATGACGCCGTTTAAGCGACCGAAGTCTTTACCTACCTTCATTCCCATCGAAACCAATTTTTCAGTCGTATATTCGCCGCGGAGGCGATAAAGCAATTCTTTTGCAAAACCCATGTCGTTCTCCTCACAAACTAAGCAGCATATCTTCTACCGCTTTCACGGTTTTCTCTGTACTGAAATCTTTGCCGCGAACGGCAGCTTGTTTTGTATAATGCTCAAGAAGCGCAGGATCATCAAGCAGTTGTTTAATACCCTCATAAAGTGCCTCTTCATTATTGTCTGTCACAATGCCGTACTCGTTATTCTCGCCAAGCATTTCTTTCATGCCCGACACTTCCACCGTGCACACGGGTGTTCCGACAATCAACGCTTCGGTCGCCGCTGTAGAAAAGCCTTCGGCAAACGACGCGCACACAAACAGATCGCTTTTTGCCACATATTTGTACGGATTGGTATCATAGCCGTGCAAAGTGACATCAGACGCTAAATTCTGTTCTTTCACAAAATGCTCCAACATTTCTTGCTGCGGGCCGATGCCGAGAATATGTAAATGCACAGGATATTTCTCGTCACGAAGTCGCTTAACAATGCGAAGAAGACGATCAAAGCCTTTATTCGGCATCAGCTTGCCGACACCAACCAAGTGAACCCTGCTCTTATCATATTCATCGTCTATCTTCTCGCACGATTTCTCGACAATCAATCTGCTTTCATTCGTGTTATATAACACACAAGCATTTGTCAGCATCGGATAAATCGACAAATAATCCGACTTCACATATTCCGAGACGCATACGGTCATATGGAATTTTTTATAACATTTCACGGATTCGTTATAACTGCGGAACGCCTGTGCCGCAACCTTCTTGGAATGCTGCTCGACATGGATCCACGATACCAATTTGGTGTCCTCATACGGGCAGCCGCTGATCACACGCGCAGAAGGCCCTTCCAAATACGACACCGCAATATCATAATGATCCTTTACAAAACGCTTATATAGCGCTTTCGGAGAAAACAGCTTCATCACATGGCTGTTACCGCGAAACATCTTTTTGAATATCGCGCGATAATGAATGTGCGGTGCCAAAAATTGTTCATTCACACCGCCGCCGAACAAGGCGATAACCGTAACATCAAACTTATCGCGATCCATATTGTTGACCAAGTTGACAAGGACTTTTTCCGCACCGCCTTGTCCGAGATCGTGAATCAAAAACAGGATTTTTTTCATAGCTAAAACCCTCTTAAATCTTAGATTCTATTTCAACACAAAAGCGTAACCGGCCAAATCTGCGATTAACCACCGGACTTGCAATTTGCCTTAAATACGCGATAATTCCTCTTAAGTAATTCTTTACTATGTATAGCAAAGAATGCTTTTTATACTGTTCGTATCGCATACTATAACTCTCTTTAGTTATCGCACCATTCAAAATGTTTTGATACACTGCTGTGTTATTGATTAAACTATCAATTGTCTTTTTCCTTCGAAAACGCTGAAAATGCTCATCGAGCATATCCATTATATATATACCGGCAAGCACGGTTCCCGCGTGTGTTTCGCCTCTCACCTCATTTTTATACTGATCTGTATATTCATCCGAACGCAAATACGCATCTACAATCGGCTTATAATACGCAATACCATACGCTCTTTTATGCATCGCAGAATATATATTCTGACGATACAGATATAATAATTTGTTCTCTATATACACCGATCGAGCCAGATATAACGCTTGCAAGATAAAGATCTTATCTTCAGAATAGTGGATTTTTTCATCAAACCGCAAATGGTATCTACTAAAAAGTGTCATCGAATATGCGAGTGCGCCAAAATGTTGTCCCGCATGAAGCCAAATTGCTTCTCTCCCACCAGGGAATACTCCTTCATTCATTGCAACCGGTATGTCTCTTCGTTTCATCCCCATATCCGTGCAGCAGCTTTGAAATATCAATGCGTCATAGCCCTTCTCGCAATGATTAAGCGCTGCATCATCCCAAAAATTCGCTGTCCAACAATCGTCTCCGTCTAAAAACATAACATATCCCGTTGCACCTTGCTCCAATAGATATTGTATTCCTGCATTTCTTGCCGACGAAACACCTCCATTGGCTTTGTGAACTGCAACTACTCTGTCACTCTGATTACTCAATTCATCACACAGTAAGGCAGATCCATCTGTAGAACCATCGTCTACCAATACAATATCAATATCTTTATACGGCTGTGCCAACACTGAATTTACAGTTTCTTGTAAAAATCTCTTTGCATTATACACAGGAATTATTACTGAAATCTTCATCAAAGTCACCTTCGCTTTCGTTAATCTTACTTATAATTCGACGATTGATATAAATCTATTGGAAATGCACGGATTAACCCTTCTCTCAATGTATCTAAATCCGGCAATGGAGGTGGTGTCATTCGAAGTGCCTCCTCAATAGAACCAGCTGCTTGTACATGATCGCGACCTGTGCTTTTATAGTAGTCCGAATATTTAAAAGTATCCAAATCAGAACACAACCATATTGCAGGTACGCCATAAGACTCCGCCAAAATAATTCCATGAAGTGAATCGCTTACTACTAGTTCCGCGGTTACCAAACTATCAATGAATCGTTTATAATCTTTTGTTTGGGTGGTAATTTCATTTTCGCCACCTTTATACTGTGAATAATGCGAAACTACCACATATCTGCTTATTTTATTTATATTAGAGGGCTGATAAATCAAAGGCATTAAAATAGCAGGATCACCATAAACGTCCGGACAATCATATCCGTTTTCTATAAGCGTTTGCCTCGTTAGCAGACCCCTTACTGCACGAATATCTAATTTCCGAAAGTTTCTCCACCAATAAGCCTTGTTTTCCCGAATCAGCCCGCTCCCCCATACGGTTGCATCTTGATATCCCCCACTAATTATTGATCCAATAACATATAGGTGCTTTATTTTTTCACCCGCCGCCCTGACTGAATTAATATTATTCCGGGACTTCATCCACTCTACCACAACGTAAGAAAGGTAATCACCAATGTTATAACTTTCTGTTGTTTCACCTAAACCCACTTTCCACCAATGAAGATTTACCATCTTTTTTTTGCGTTGCAAATTCACTATTGATTAGAATTATACGATTTCTGTTTAAGTAAGCACTCAGGATCTTTGCTTTTTCTTTAAAATCCATTGTCATACCCTCCGTTCACCTGATTTCTTCTTAATATATACCGACAACGCCCAACCAAATGGAATCGTCAACAATGTCAAAAACTTTCTAGGCGATTGTTTCATCACTGAAGAAAACTGTTTTGCCAAAATGCAACTGGAAACATAATGGATACTGTGCCGCAACTTAAATTTGAACGAGGTATTCGGAAAACTTAAATACAGCAATCGCGTCTTCGCAAAACTTTTCGGACTGTTTAGGTACTGCTTGTACATTGACGCCGACATACCGCCTTCTTGATAATCCACAAAGCGCAAATTCTCATTAAGAACCAAAAAATCATATTTCATGCTGATTTGCAAATGCATGTAATGCGGGTTAAACTGCTTTTCGCCGGGAAACCCTTCTTGCGGTGCTACTTGTTTGTAAAGTTCCGTGCGCACAACATTGGTGCGATCGCCGTTGTTGATGGCATATTTACCCGTCAGCAAATCGATCAAATTCACCGTTTTTTGATCAGGCAGCGGATCACCGATCACTTTGCCGTCTAAATCAAAATCAAGACCGACAATACCCGCATATTCATTCGATCCGTGAGCGTCCCAGAAATTCAAAATCTTTTCAATCGCATCGTCCGGCATAAAATCGTCCGAATCGATACATACGCAAAGATCCGTTTCAATATGGGCAATCGCTTCATTATACGCCGTATGCAGGCCGCCGTTTTCTTTATAGTAATATTGGATCTCAAAATCGGTCGTCTCGGCAATCCATGCAGCTACAACTTCACGCGTATTATCCGTTGAACCATCATCGACGATCATCCAGATAAACCGTTTATCGGTTTGGCGTTTCATGCTTTCGTAACAACGCTCCAGTAAATCGGCGCGGTTATATGCCGGTGTAAATACAGTAATCGGAACCATGTTATCCCCTCTTTTTCGATCGTTTGGAAGAATACAACAAGCGAAGCAGGCGGCAAGTCATTGTATACCCGATCAAAGCACAGCTTACGCGTAGTACGCGGATTTTTTTATTGCCGCCGTGATGTCGCATAAGCCATTTGTAAGGCTTCATTTTAACAATCATGTCTTTTTGATAATTTTCCGCCATAGCTTGCGTTACGAAAAATGTCGAAAATTGAAATGCCGTATATTGCATCAGCGCTTCTTGCGTATACCCATCAGCCGCTTTAGCGTGTTCAAGGCACCCAAGCACTGCATCTACAAGGTCGCTGCAATTTTTATCGCGAAGAGCATGACTGATTGATCCCCCGCGTTGACGGTAACAATAAAAATCTTCACATACAAAATCCATCGATTGCGCTTTTGCAAGCAACCGCGCACACCATTCAATATCTTCCGAATACATCCCTTTTTTGAAGAGCATAGTCTCGTCTAACAGTGTTCGTTTAATCAATTTGTTGCACGCCGACGCGATATACACACGCTGCGTCGACAAAAACCGTAATTGCTCATCCTTCGACTGTTTCGGCGGCATTTCAACCATATTTTGAAAATACGATACCTTATGCTCGCTTCCTTCATCAAATTTTTTGTAGGAGAAATTCACAACATCGGCATTATTTTGGTCGACGCGACGAGCTAAGCGCTCCGCCGCACAAGAATCGTCCCAAAAATCATCACTATCCAAAAACAGCACATAGTCACCGGTTGCCACCGCAACACCTACGTTGCGCGCATCCGAAAGACCGCCGTTTTCTTTATGAATCACGCGGATACGGGAATCTTTCACAGCCCATGCATCGCACAGCGCTCCGCTGGTGTCCGTCGAACCGTCGTCAACCAGCAAAATCTCCAAATCGGTATACGATTGTGTCACAACGCTGTTTACACACTCATCCAAATACGCTGCGACATTATATACAGGAATAATTACCGATATTGTCATAAACCTTTCCTTCTTTCCGCTTCCATTACACCCTAATTTTATGTCCCGATTCCCAACAGTCTGCTGACATAGCCCGCACCGCCCCAGGCAATGTACATTTGATAAATAAACCACAAAAGATAGGCGCCATACACGCACACAGCAAGTGTACGTTGCGATTTTTTATACGGATAAATCAGCAGCCACGGAATCAACACCATACCGTAAAGTTCAGTATACGCTGTCAATCGACCGATCATAATACCACTGCTGGAAATAACACTGGTAGCATACAACGCCACCGTAACTACTGCAGCATTAATACTCAGGTGAATAAACGGCGGCACCTCTTCGCCCATGTCGATAATCTCTTTACGTTTAATCAACGCCATCACAGCCGGCACCGCCGCCACTAAAACACGAATCGGGTTCGCACCGTTATCATCTGACGCTGCATTCATCTCCATATTGAGAGCATATTCACTGTTTTCCGCTACATCGCCAACCAAATCGTCCACAAGGCCCAAAAAAGCTAATATAGTAAACCCAACGATAAACACCCATACACGCCACCCCCAGGCTTTACCCTGAAGGATGAAAAAAATAGGGATCATAATCAAGGACGATTGGTGAATACCACCGAAAAACCAGGGAACGGTTTCTGCGCCAAACCATTCAAAAAACGGAACCATTCCACCAACAATTAAAACGACGGGAATAAACGCATACCACCGATTTTTAACAATCCATTCCGTCATCGACAAGATAATACACACGGCCAGAAATTGGCGCATACCGTTATACATCCATGTAAACATTGTTGAACCCACGAAAATATACACACTCATGGCAATATTCGGTGAGTATCGGCGAAAGAAACCGGTTACAAGCAAACCTTCAATAACAGCGATAAAACTAAGCCACATATAGGGGCTGTCGGAAATATAGCATTTAAAAAGCATTTGGCATCCATAAAACAATACTGATTTATTCTGAATTTCGATATAATCTATGAAATAATGCATTGTGTCCGGTGTATCCTCAAACATAGCGATATACATCCCGGTGTCGCCAACGCCACTGCGCATCGCCGCAAAAAAGATCACCGGCAGCATCAGCATAATGGCAAAGCCCCATTTGGCGCGATATTCTTTCGCCTCATTGGTTTTGAGCGGGTTTCTCTCATCGGGCTGGAAAAATCCGATCAAAAATACCCATATTAACATTCCCCAGTAAACAACCATACAATAACCCTCATATTTCTTCCGCGGTAACGCGACAATACATTTTCACAAATGGGCGTACTACACCCAACTATACCAATATATAATAACACAATCTTTCTTAAATCACAAGCATTTATGACGAAAAAACACAGTATTCCTTAAATTTTACGGCAATTCTCGCAGAAGCAGTAACAAAAAAACACAAAGCAAGCTGCCTTGTGTTTTTAGAACATTTATTCATTCTACTAATCTCGCCGGGACACCGACATAGGTGCCCGAGGTTGCGATATCCTTGATCACGGTCGCGCCCGCTCCGACGAACGTCCCTGCCACCACGCGGCCATGCCCGCTGGTGCCGATGATGATCAATTTTCTCATCCCATCTTCACCTCGGATACATCATTTGCAGGGGTGCCTGTGAACTCCTCCATGGTGGCGGAGGTTTCCGAACTGATACCGTCCCGCTGAAGCACAACACGAATGGTTTCCCACACAATTTTTACATCATTCACAAAGGTCACATTCTCCACATACCGAATATCCCACGCAAAGCGCTCTTCCCAAGAAAGGGCGTTACGCCCCTTCGCCTGCGCAAGTCCCGTAAGTCCCGGGCGGACATTATGGCGGCGACGCTGCTCCTCCGTATAGAGCGGGAGGTATTTCACCAGCAGCGGGCGCGGACCGATCAAACTCATATGACCGACAAGGATATTGAACATTTCGGGAATCTCGTCAAGCGAAGTCGAACGCAAAAACTTGCCGTATTTCGTCAGGCGCACCTCATCGGGCAACAAGTTGCCGTCGCGATCGCGCTTATTATTCATGGTGCGGAATTTGATAAGGTTGAAGATGATCTCCTTGCCGTCCTTCCCTCTCTTACCGGGACGCGGTTGCACAAAGAACGGCGAGCCTTGCATAGCGATCGCGCCGACGATCATCAGCACTATGTACACGGGAGACAACACCACGATCACGCCGAGCGATATCGCGATATCGATACATCTTTTAAAACACTTTTCGTACATGCGTTTCCCCTCGATCATTCAAAACATTTTCTCACGATCTCAATGATGACATCCTGCTCCTGCTCAGTCATTTTAATATCGCTGGGCAGGCACAGACCTCTCTCGAAAATATCCGCGCCGACATCCGACTTACCGTCCGCCGAAACAAACGCGCTGCCCGCAAACAACGGTTGCATATGCATCGGTTTCCAAATCGGACGACCCTCCGCGTTATAAGCGGCAAGCGTTTCCAAAATCTCGGTGGGGCAGGTTTTGCCCGGCGCACTTATATACGATGCTTCACACGCGGTACGCGTTTGCTCGCACATGGCATCTTTATCAATAAGCATGCAGGACAGCCAGTAGTTCGGCTCCATAATCGCTTCATCAAACGGATTCATGGTGATCGGCAGATCTGCAAAGCCTTTCTTATAGCGCTCAAAAATCGCCTTTTTCTTGGCAATATGATCCGCAAGGTACGGGAATTGACCGCGCACCACGCCCGCAATCACATTGCTCATGCGATAATTATAGCCGACATCCTCATGCTGATACCACGGTGCATTCTCGCGCGATTGGGTCGACCATTTGCGCGCCTTGTCGGCATCAGCATCGTCGTCCGTCAACAGCATACCGCCCGACGAACCGGTGATGATTTTATTGCCGTTGAAAGAAATGGCATTGTAGGTACCGAAGGTGCCGGTTTGTTTGCCTTTATACGTTGCGCCCAACGACTCGGCGGCATCTTCGATGATGATGGCACCGTGACGCGCGCAGATTTCGCGAATCTCATCAAATTTAGCAGGCGTACCGTACAGATTCACCAGCACAACGACCTTGGTGTCGGGATACAGCTCAAACGCTTTTTCCAGCGCCTTAGGATCCATATTCCACGTGTCGTATTCCGTGTCAATAAACACAGGGGTCGCTTTTTCATACACCAGCGGATTGACCGTCGCCGAGAAGGTCATATCGGTGCAAAACACCGTGTCGCCTTGTTGAACGCCCGCCAGCTTGACCGCCAAATGCAACGCTGCCGTACCGCAAGAGGTCACGACCGCATGGCGGCAGCCGAGCATCTCACAGCCCATTTTCTCCACTGCGTTGATGTTCGAGCCCAGTGTCGTCATCCAGTTGGTGTCATATGCCTCTTGCATATAACGGATCTCATCGCCGTGCATCGTGGGAGATGCCAGCCACACTTTATTTTTAAAAGCCTCCATAAATTTCACCGCCGTTATCAAATTCGGTTGTCCGCAACCGATTATATATAATACAACTATATCATGTATTTTCGCAAAATTCAAGCAATCCTCGTTATTATGTTTGCAAAGGACACAGATTTTACGGCATTTTTAGCATTTGCAGGTCACTCCACGCCTTAGTCGGCATTCTCGGTCGGTTTAACACCCCTATCGCAGCCGCGTGAAACGGCATAACAGCAGGCATTTTTCCACCTGCAACAGAAGATTTTGATAATTTTTTTGTTTTTTTATATTTTCCTCTTGATTTTGCAAAAAAGGTATGTTATAATCGCCCATGCAGTTTGCAAAAAACAGCATATCCGGGTGTGGCGCAGTT
>JAZURB010000236.1:0-5385 GCA_045605945.1 Acutalibacteraceae bacterium | reverse complement strand
AACTCCTTGGCTCACAGAACGACATGGCTACGATCCGACTTAGCAGGCGCTTTGAAGCGGAAGCGGCATTTTTCTCGCGATAGCCTGCTTCGCGAAATGCCGCCGCCGGATCGCCGCCGAGCAAATACGCATCGGCAAATCGTTTTTGTCTGGTTGTCAACATCGACTCACACCTCCATCCAGTCCGTATGCTCACCCGCCCACCGCTTTTGCGCGGGCGACAGCATATCCCACATCCACGACAGCGTCTGCGTCGTTTCCTCCGCACACAATCGACACAGACCGTCCTCCAATTCGTGTGCCGCGCATTCCTGCTCACACACAGCGCACGCGCGTTCTTCATCCACCCGCGGCGAGCCGCATTGCGGGCAGCAGGCACCTTGCGGCACAACCACGCCGCCTTCTCCGTAAGGCATCGCTTCCGACACCACCGTACAATCGCACAAATCAAAGCGCGACGCACATTCACGGCAGATCATAGACATCCCTCCAAACATGTCGTTTTGATAAAAGAACATTTGTTCTTTTTGCGGGAGAAAAAATTACGCCGTTTGCGCGGATTACGGCGTAGCATTATAAAAAGCGAAATTTTCCTCCGAAAACGAACATTTGTTCTTTCCTTGCTGACAAGAATACACCCGCAGGCGCAGCTTGTCAACCCCCTTTTTACGCAACAACCCCGAGGTGTCACATCCAAGCGACACCTCGGGGTTGTATTTCCGTATTTTACAGGGTAGCGATCAGAATATCGCGGGCATCCGCTGTGGTGATCTCGCCGTCGCCGTTGTAATCCGCCAGCTCGATCTGCTCGGCGGTCAGCGTGACGCTGCCGATCGTATACTGCAGCGCGATGCGCGCATCCGCCGTCGTCAAATCACCGCTGCCGTCAACATCGCCGAGCATACCCGGAACGACAGGATCCTCGCCGCCTGCGGGAGAGCTCTCCGTCTTGGTGACGCCGTCGTTATACACATGCAGCGCATCGTCTTCACCGATCTGGATTGCGTTGACAATGACCGTGCCTTCGCCGCCGACTTTGACAGTGACGGTTTTGATGGTGCTGACACCGTCGGAAGGCATGACCTGATTGTAGGTGTAGACGCTCAGCAGATCCAGACCCGCCGATTGCTCACGCGCAGGCAGATAACCGTCAGCGGGTTTCTCGGTGGTCACACCCGGCCAGAAGTCATCCACCAGCGTCACGGTGCGATCGCCCTCAGAAGTGGTGATAACCATCTCAATGTCATACTTTGTGCGAGCGTCCACGCTGTACAGCAAGCGCTTGAAGGTTTCGGGCGCGAACTCCTTGTTCACATCAAACACAACCTCATAGCCGTTTGCGTCATTGGACACGACCGTCAGCATACCGTTCTGATAGGTGTAGCTGCCGCTCTTCGATTCGTCTGCGATACGCAGCGTATCGGGCAGCATCAGATTCTCATTGAGGCCTGCGGGAACTTCGGGAGTATCGCTGCTGCCGCGCACGACGTTATAGGTCGTGTCGGCAACGACACCGCTTTCCTCAGCAAAATACGCATAGTTAATGGTAATTGAGGAGGACGGTGCAATATAGAAGCGAATGGTATCGATCTGATAGTTCTCTTCCGGCTGCCACCAGTCGCGCAGATCGATGGACAGCGTTTCGGTATTCGTCATATACGGTGCGGTGGTCGCGTTGACAAGCTGATCACCCGAGTTGCAGTCGCGCATCATGAAGTAGCCGCTGCCCTTTTGGGTGATGCCGAAATAGAAGCCGTCACCGTAGTTCGGGGTCACCTGCAGGGTGAGGAACGGGGTCGTCTTTGTGCCGATGGCGATCGGCATCGCAAAGTCGTATGCCGCCGTATCGGTGGTGCCGTTGTTGGTGACGGTCAAGCGTCCCTCGGTATCGAGCGTCGCGGAGAAATCACCCCAAGGCGACGAACCCGTGCCGCCGAGAATATCCACGCCGATGTAATCGCCGTAGTCGCCGACCGACGCCCAGCCGAAGGTGCCGTCCGCCAGCTTCACTTTGCCCCAGTTGCCGCTCAGCTCCGACACATACACGATCTCGCCGTTTTTGAGCTCGCCGACAATATTGGCATCGGACGAGGTGTCGGTGCTCGTGCGCACATTCAAGCTGGAAGCCGTAACTTTATAAGTACCGATCTTCGCCGCCGTAGCACCGGGCGTGGTCTCATAATTGGGGATGCCGTAGCCGAGCAAACGGTTATAAGACAGCGAATAGGACTTGGCGAACACGCCGCCGCCCTCGTTGACCTCGCCGTTTTGACCACTGGTGTTACCCTCGATCGTGTACACATAGCCGCCGCTGACATAGCGAACGATACCGATGTGCGACGAGGTGGAACTGCCCGCAGGCGCAAAATAGACGATGTCGCCCGCCTTGGGAACATACGAGCCGCCGCGGCTCGCCGCGTACTGGAAGCGGCCCTGATTTTTAAACCAGTTCACGCCGTAGGGGCAGTACGCATGGTAGTACACAATGCTCGACGGCACGCCCGCTTGATTGGCGCACCACGACACAAACGCCGCGCACCACGCTGCTGCCTTCACGCCGATGTTATCGACGTTTTGATCGTACCAAAGGCCGTATTTCTGGACGTTATTCGAGCCTGCGGTCGTACCCGCATACGAACCCTCCAAATAACCGACCTGCGTCATCGCGACAGACACGATATCCGCCGCCATGTCACCCGTGTTAACATGGGTGTTTTCATACTTAGCAAGTGCCGTCATCGGCACGCAAGCAAGCGCGATTGCCAAAACGGCAACCACCGCAAACACCTTGGTGATAAGTTGTTTCATGGTGTATCCTCCTTTAAAATTGCCCAAACTTTCCACGATTACCATATTACCAAATTTACGCATGCTTGTCTATGCACCTATATTGAGAAATCTCCTGCCTTGTTTTTGTCAATTTTAACAATAAAACCAGACAAATTGTGCAATTTTATCGGTAATGCACGATCATACATATTCACCGCGCTTACGGGAACACTAGCGATACATTCCAAAGAAAAAGGATGATCGCTATGCAAATAACCGCTGCCGAATACCAAGAACTTGCCGAAAAATCCGCTCCCCGCTCCCCCGTTGTCGCCGATTGCTTAAAAGCGTTCGCTGTCGGTGGCACGATATGTGCTATCGGGCAAATCATCACCGATACTGCGCTGTTTTTCGGCATTTACGAACGCGCCGCCGCCGTGATCTGTACCGTGGTGCTCATCGCACTGAGCGTAGCGCTGACAGGACTCGGATGGTACAGTAAGCTCGCCAAGCATGCGGGCGCGGGAACGCTGGTGCCGATCACGGGCTTTGCCAATGCGGTCGCCTCCCCGGCGATTGAATTTCGCAGTGAGGGCATGATCTTAGGGCTTTCTGCGCAGATGTTCGTCATCGCGGGACCCGTTATCGTCTACGGTATCGCTTCGGGAGTATTATACGGATTGATGTATACGGCATGGGATATTTTGTTATAACCCAAGGCGGGGACTATGCGTCCCCGCCTTTTTGCGTTTTCAATCCTTTTTGCCGCTTGCGTTTTCGGGCAGCATCGTCTATACTGATTGACAGAAAGAAGGTGTCCGCTTTGAAAACCGTTGTGCCTGCGTATTATACAGCGTTTTCCTGCATTGCCGATCGGTGTAAGCATTCCTGCTGCGTCGGCTGGGAAATCGTCGTGGATGACGACACCGCCGCGCGCTATGCCGCCATGGACGGCGTGCTCGGTGAGCGACTGCGCGCCGCGCTCATCCGCGACGCGGACGGCGATGCGGTGATGCGACTGACACCGCGCGGGCGTTGCCCGATGCTTGCCGACGACGGGCTTTGCGATGTAATTCGCGAAAAAGGCGACGGCGCACTTTGCCGAATTTGTGCGGACCACCCACGGTTTCGCGCCTTTTACGGTGATCGCACCGAAATGGGGCTGGGCGCTTGCTGCGAGGCGGCAGCAGCGCTGATCCTTTCACAGCCCGATACGGCACACTTTATTACCCTTGAGGATGACGGTGGCAACGACAATCTCCATGCCGACGATGCTGCTTTTTTTGCTCTGCGGGAGCACTATCTCACCATGGCGACCGATCGTTCCGCATCGATCGACGCGCGCGAAGAGCGATTGCTGGAAGCGGCGGGTATCACCCGCACATCCCTTTCGGACAACGCGCTGTTCGCGGTGTTTTCTGCGCTCGAGCGCCTCGATCCCGCTTGGGACGCGGTGCTGTCTCGCCTGCGCTCTCCTGCCGCGGCGATCAACACGGAGACACTTGCCGTACCGCTCGAGCAACTGCTCGTCTATTTCCTCTGGCGACATCTGCCCGACGGACGCTTTGACGGACGCTTTGCCGCGCGTGTAGCGCTGGCGGTTTACAGCACACGCTTGATTTGTCGCCTGCTTGACGAAAGCACGCTGCCTGCGCTTATCGAGCTGACGCGCGCGTATTGCGCCGAGATCGAATATTCCGAAGACAATCTCGAAACGCTGCTCGATACTTTTGATATTACGCCGCACTTTTGAGTTGTGCCGACGGCACGGTTTGCGCGGTGGCAAGCATATTTTCCGCAAAAATCGCATAGCCGCCCGTCGGATCGCCGACAAACACATGGGTAACGGCACCGATCAGCTTGCCGTTTTGCAAAATCGGACTGCCCGACATACCGCACAAAACGCCGCCCGTTTCGGCGAGAAGTTCCTCATCCGTAACGCGGATAACCATATTTTGGGTAGGATTATCCTCGCGATAATCCACCTCTTCAATCACAATATCGTAAACCTGAGGGGTGTCACCGCGGATCGTCGTGATCAGCTGTGCCGCCCCTTTTGTGACCTCTTGCTTATACGCGATCGGCAACGTTGCATAGGCAGCAGGCTGTTCCGAAAGCAACCCGTAAAGTCCCGTTTCATCGTTGGTGGTGAGCAGCCCCCACGAGCCGTCGAGAAAACTACCCAGCAGCTCGCCCGGCGAGCCGACCTCGCCTTTTGTCACGCCAAACACCGCCGCAGGAACGATCTCTCCCGAGGCGATCGGCACGGTTTGTCCCGTGTCAACATCATTGACGGGATGCCCGAGCCCCGCAAAAACATTCGACGTCATATCGTAAAATGTCAATGTGCCGATGCCGGCGGCGCTGTCGCGGATCCACAACCCGGCTTTGAGGCATTTTTCGGTCACCGACGCGACGGGTGTGAGGGTTGCCTCGAAGGTCACACCTTGCCGCGTTACTAACATATGCAGCGGTTTACCGCCGCTGTTTTCAATAATCGAAGCCATTTGTGCTGTAGTTTCGAGCGTTTCGCCCTCCACCTCCACTATACTGTCACCGATACGGAGTCCTGCCTCTTCGGCGGGGCTTTTGGCGCCTGTGCGCGTATCGACATCC
>JAZURB010000235.1:0-11173 GCA_045605945.1 Acutalibacteraceae bacterium | reverse complement strand
CATGGCTACGACCCGACTTCGCCCAGCACGAAGGAGGGACGCACCAGCACGGGATAACCGATTTCGGAAGCGGCGGCGATGCCGTCCTCCATTTTGGTGACCGCCTTGCCTTTAGCACGCGGGATATCCAGCTCGTTGAGCAGGTTTTCGAATTCGTTACGGTCCTCAGCGCGGTCGATCGCGGCGCAATCGGTGCCGATGATCTTCACGCCGCGGTCATGCAGCGGCTGCGCGAGGTTGATCGCGGTTTGACCGCCCAGCGAAGCGATAACGCCTTCGGGCTTTTCGAACTCCACGATGTTCATCACATCTTCGGGAGTCAGCGGCTCGAAATAGAGCTTGTCAGCGGTGGTGTAGTCGGGGGTGACCGTCTCAGGGTTGTTGTTGATGATGGTGGCTTCATTGCCCGCGTTTTTGATCGTCATGACCGCATGCACGGTGGAGTAGTCGAACTCGACACCCTGACCGATGCGGATGGGGCCTGCGCCCAGCACGATGATCTTCTTCTTATCGGTCAAACGCGAGGTGTTTTCGCCCGTGTAAGACGAGTAGAAGTAGGGGATGTAAGCGTTCGTGTGGCAAGTATCCACCATTTTGAAGACGGGGAACAGGTTGAGCTCTTTGCGCATGTTGTACACATCCAGCTCGGTGTTGTTCCACAAACGCGCGATGTATTTATCCGAGAAGCCCATCTTTTTCGCTGCTGCAAGGGTGTCGCCGTCCTTGTTCACGCGGAGCGTCTCTTCCATGTCGATGATGTTCTTAATCGTCTCGAGGAAGAAGGGCGTGATCATGGTGATCTCGTGGATCTTCTCAAGCGACACACCGTGATAAATCAGCTCCGCGATCGCGAAGATGTTATCCGAACGGAATTCCGAAATATAATCGAGCAGCTCATCGACGCTCATGTTGTCAAACTTCGAGAGATACATGTGGTTCGCGCCGATTTCCAGCGAGCGGATGCCCTTGAGCAACGCTTCTTCCAGATTGGAGCCGATACCCATGATCTCGCCCGTTGCTTTCATCTGGGTGCCCAGTTTGTTGGTCGCCGAGGTGAACTTATCGAACGGGAAACGGGGGAGCTTCGCAATGACATAGTCAAGGCGGGGCTCAAATGCCGCATTGGTGTTGGCGATCTTGATATCCTCCAGCGCCATGCCGACGGCGATTTTCGCGGTCACGCGGGCAATCGGATAACCCGAAGCCTTGGATGCCAGCGCCGACGAGCGGGACACGCGGGGATTGACCTCGATGAGGTAGTATTCCGAAGAATGGGGGTTGAGCGCAAACTGCACATTGCAGCCGCCCTCGATCTTAAGCTCTTTGATCAGCTTGATCGCCGAATCGTTGAGCATCTTCTCGTCTTCCTTGCTCAGCGTCATGATCGGTGCCACGACACAGGAGTCGCCGGTATGCACACCGACGGGATCGATGTTTTCCATGCCGCAAATGGTGATCGCGTGGTCGTTCGTGTCACGCATGACCTCGAACTCGATTTCTTTATAACCCTTCACGGATTTTTCAATGAGCACTTGGTGAACAGGGGACAGATTAAACGCGTTGACGCCGATCTCCAGGAGTTCTTCGTCGTTATACGCAAAGCCGCCGCCCGTGCCGCCCAGCGTGAATGCGGGACGCAGCACAACGGGATAACCGATGCGGTTGGCAGCTTCCTTGGCTTCTTCCAAAGAATAGGTGATTTCCGAAGGGATAACCGGCTCGCCGATCGACTCGCACAGCTCTTTAAACATCTCGCGGTCTTCGGCGCGCTCGATCGAAGCACTCGAGGTACCCAGCAGCTTGACATTGCACTCTTGCAGAATGCCCTTCTTCTCCAACTGCATAGCGAGGTTCAGACCGGTTTGACCGCCGATGCCGGGAATGATCGCATCGGGACGCTCATAACGGATGATTTTCGCCACATACTCCAGCGTCAGCGGCTCCATATACACTTTATCGGCGATGATTGTGTCGGTCATAATGGTCGCGGGATTGGAGTTGCACAGCACAACCTCATAGCCCTCTTCCTTGAGCGCCAAACACGCCTGCGTACCGGCATAGTCGAACTCGGCCGCTTGACCGATGACGATGGGGCCGGAGCCGATGATCAGAATCTTTTTGATGTCGGTTCTTTTTGCCATATTGAACGTCCTCCTGTATAATTAGGATTCGATGGAAAACAACGGGATGATCCTACTGTTTTGCACAGCAAGCCGCATTCACCCACGATTTTTATTCTTCTCGTTATTATACCACTGTGAGCGCCTCTCGTCAATCAATAATTCGTGCCTTTGCGGTATTTTTTTGTCGCAGCCCGCCTTCCTTATCTCCTCGGCGACCTGCGGCATTGGTTTTGTTTTCTTAACCCGCTTTTTCAATATCGGCTTTGAGCCGCTTGATAATTTTCTTTTCGAGACGGGAAATATACGATTGCGAGATGCCCAACAGGTCGGCAACCTCTTTTTGCGTGTGTTCTTTTGTACCCATCAGTCCGAATCGCAGCCGCAAAATCTCTTGTTCGCGAGCGGGCAGCTTTGCCACGCAGGCGAGCAGCACGCTGCGCTCCGCCTCCGCCTCGATATCGTGGCTGACAACATCAGGGTCACCGCCCAGCACATCCGACAGCAACAACTCGTTGCCGTCGCGGTCGATGTTGAGCGGCTCATCGATGGACAACTCACCGCGTTGCCCCGCGATTTTGCGCAGATGCATTAAGATCTCGTTTTCGATGCAGCGCGAGGAATAGGTTGCGAGCTTGATATGTCGATCGGGGCAAAAGGTGTTCACCGCTTTGATCAGCCCGATCGTGCCGATTGAGATGAGATCCTCCATACCCACCCCCGAGCTTTCAAACTTGCGCGCGATATACACCACAAGGCGCAGGTTGTGCTCAATAAGCGTTTGTCTGGCATCGTGATCGCCTTCGGCGAGAGCCGCAAACACCGCTTGTTCCTCATCGGCGGTGAGCGGGGCAGGGAGCGTATCCGATCCGTTGATATAATGCACATCGTCGGTAAGCAGGCGACAAACGGTGCGGCGTAATTGTAAAAACCAGTGATAAATCATGTAAAATCCTCCTTAACGGCTGTGATGCGATCGGCAAGCGCAGGGCTGATGAGTGCTTCATATTCGCCGCGTGCGAGCAGCACGGAAGCGGCGATCCATGTGCCGCTGATATCGACGGTTTTGCGGTCGGCGTGCAGCAGCACGGTTTGCCGACGAAAGGCGACAAGTACGCCTTCACCGCCGATGCTGGAAAACGGAATATAGCGAATGCGTGCAGCGGTGGCGGCATTCATCGCCGCGGGATCATAGCGCGCGGCAACGGCGGCGATCGCATCCGCGCGAGCGATGATCACGGGTGCACCCGAAAACGGTTCGGTCAAGCTGTGACCGCTGTCGAGCAGTGTGCGCAGCATCAAACGGTCGTTGCCGTCAACGATTTCCACGCGGTAGCAAAGCCGCAGTGCAATGCGTTTGCGGGTAAGACGGTCGTATAGGCAAAGCGCCAAATAACTGATCACCGTCAGCCCGATCAGCCACAGCGGCGGCACATCGTAATATACGACACCGCCTTGCACGAATAATCCCGCGGGCGCGATCAGCCACCACAGCGCAAAGCAAATACCCGCAAAGATCGCCGAGACGATGAACAACGCAAAGGTGGTTTTGAAAAACAGCCGTACGTTGACAAAGCGAAACGCAGCAAGCACCATCATTGCTGCCGCCGTCAGGCGTATGAGCAGCGTCGGAACAAGCGGCAGCACGGGCAACAGAATGGTCAGCGAGGAGAGCGCACCCACCACCGCTCCGCCGATCAAGCGTCGTCGGCGTGTCGGACGGGATAGCACCCGCGCCACCGCACATAGCAGCAAAAAATCGATAATGAGATTTATGCACAGCAGTACATCGATATAGATGACAGGCATAGCATCACTCCCTTTTTTATGTGTGCTATTCACTATACACCCGTCGCAGAGAAAAAAATGCCGAAAGAGATTGGGCGCGAAAATATTTTTGACAATGAAAGAGCCCCTGCTCTGTGTGTAGGGTACACAGAGCGGGGGCTCTTTGTGGTAATGTTCTGTTTATTCCACGGTGACAATGCCGTTTTCACCGACGGTGACGGTCATATCGTCTTTTACATAGGCGAGGAATTCTTCACCGAGGCTGTCGATAACCGGCATCGTGACATCATCGAGCCACACATCCGCGAGAATGGCGCCCGCGGCGGCAAGCGAGTCAATGGGCTTCGAAAACAGCATGCACGCGGGTTGGCGATGCATCGAGCAAGCGCAGTACAACACCAGGCCGCCCGTTGTCGAGCCGATCGTTTGCGGCAGACACAGCGCTTTACCCGCCATTTGCTTGCCGTGCAGATCCTTGTTGTTTTGATCGCCGCTGGTGGCGGTTTTGTCGCCGAATTGCAGCGCCTTTTGGAAAGAAGCCAGCGTGTTGAGTCCTTCATGCGACACAACGGCTTTGGCGGTAACGGTACCGGGTGCGATCACGCGTCCTTGGAATTGTTTCATCACGCTTTGCCTCCTTTCGTGATTTGGGCGAGAATTTCATCGTCGGTATAATAGCGCGCGGTGGTATAGGTGCGCAGCTTGTTCGATGAGGTAATAACGGGCATTTTGCCTGCCAAAGGATTGTTCATATACATCAGCGGGCAAATGTACGAGGTAATGACACCCGTGGCTTTCAGGCGCGCGGCGTAGGGTGTTTTCTCAAACGCTTCAAGCACCTTCGGCGAAGCGGTGAACACCGTCGGGATGCACACCTTTTGGTTGCCCGCTTCTTTGAGCGATGCCTCGACCTTATCCGTCCAATCCTTGAGCTGTTGCAGGCTCATATGCGGGCAGCCCATGAAGCACAGCTTCGGCTTTTGCTCGGTATTTTTCCACATGATCGGATAGCCTTTATACACGCGCTCGAGCTCCGCGTCGTCGATCACATACACCTGCGCATCGTCAGCAATCAAGCTGTCGCCGAGCTCCACGGCTTCGGGGGTAAGACCGTCGATATGGTAAAGACCCACAGCGCCGTTCGACGCGGTTGCCGCGCCGAAATCCTTGAGATAGGTGCACGCTTCGTCGGTCAGCTCGTTGCCGATCCACTTGTCGAGCCCCTTCACATAGGGGACATCCTCCATCACCTTCATGCCGATCGCCGAGCCGAGCAGCTGCGCTTCGGGCTTTTTGGTGGTGTTGATCTCGACGACCCAAGTCGCCTTGCGTCCCTCGTCGGTCAGCAGTCCGAAATAGGGGACAAAACCGACCACCGAACCCATGAGGTCGATCAGACCCGAGTTGCGGTTGCAGCGCGCGCCCAACACGGAGTTCGCGTAAACGACCGCCGACGATTCCGCCCACGAGAGGATCTCGCCCTTTTGCGGCTTGTTGCCAACCTCGTCCATATAGCAGGTGCAGGTGAAGGCGTCCTTATCCATAAGGCCGAGCTTTTGCAGCTGATCCTCATAGAAATCCTGACGGGAATACATGAAATTATGGAAGATAAAGTTTTGCAGGAAGTTGGCGGGCACATTCTTGTCGAGCGGACGGGGATCGACCGAGAAGGTCTGCTTGGAAACAGCCCCCGCTTCGATAAGTTGGTTCATCATATCGTAGACAGGGCCGAGTGCTTTGAGGCCGAACGAGGTGACAAGGTGATTGTGCTTCGAGGTGACGGGCACCATTTTGGTGGCGCCGAACACCTCGCCGTACATGACAAGCGTTTTCATCACTTTGGCAAGCGTTTCGCCCTGTTCGCCGTCCAAAATCGCTTGCTGTTCTTTGGTCAGTTCTAACATATGTGCATTCATCCTTTCGTTGTTTCAGAATATGACTGCGCCTCGGCGTCATACTGAGCGGAGTCCCATCCGAGATCCGTTCGACTCGCCTGCGGCTCCCTCAGGGTGACGCGGATGGGACGGAGTCGAATGTATCTTGACGCGGCGGCGCTTATGGGCTGACACGAGGCTTTTACAGTTTCATCGCGACATCCCATGCGCCCCAGATCACGGTGCGCAGGTTGCCCACCGCCGCAGCATCGCCGATGACATGCACGCGGCGGCTCTTTTTGGCGAGCGGGGCGGGGTTATAGCCGATCGAGGTGATCACCGTGTCAGCAGCAACGGTGAACTCCTTGCCGTCCTTATCCTGCACGACAACACCGTCGTCGGTGATCGCCTTGAGCGCGGTTTCCAGATGCACGGGAACGGCGTTCGTTTTGAAGAAATCACGCAGATAGCTGGTGTTCGCGAGGCATACGCCCTTGGTCACAATCAGGTCGTCCTGCATCTCCACGATCGTCGGCTTTTTGCCTTGCAGATAGAGGTCGTAAGCGATCTCGCAGCCGGTCAAACCGCCGCCGACGATCACGACATTGTCGCCGACTTGGGCGTTGCCCAGCAGATAATCCACCGCTTCGATCGCCTTGTCGCTGCCGCTGACGGGCAGGCGTTTTGCCACAGCGCCCGTCGCGACGATGATCTCGTCGGCGTCAAGCGATCGGATATCGGACACCGCGGTATTCAGCTTCACCTCAATGGGATGTTTGCCGATCTCGCGGATATACCAAGCGATGAGCTCGCGATCCTTTTCCTTGAACGAGGGCGCCGCCGCCGCGATAAACACGCCGCCGAGCTTATCGGATTTTTCGTAAAGCGTCACCGCGTGTCCGCGTTTGGCGCAAACGATCGCCGCTTCCATGCCGCCGATGCCGCCGCCGATGACGGCAATCTTCTTTTTCTTCTTGGCGGGCGCGATGTAATATTTCTTCGATTGCATCGTCTCGGGGGTGAGCGCGCAACGCGACAGACCCATGGTATCGGTCAGATCCTGCGTGTTAGCGTGACCTTTCGACGAAGAGAAATTGAAGCACGCATTGTGGCAGCAGATGCAAGGCTTGATATCCTCGAGACGATCCTCGATGAGCTTGGTGACCCATGCGGGATCAGTCAGGAATTGGCGGGCAACGCCCATCGCATCGATGCGGCCTTCGGCAATCGCTTTTGCGCCGACATCGGGTTCCATACGGCCCGCGCATACCACGGGAATATCCACAAACTGCTTGATGTGTGCCACATCGTCGAGGTTGCAATTTTGCGGCATGTACATGGGCGGATGTGCCCAGTACCACGAATCGTAGGTGCCGTTATCGGCGTTGAGCATATCGTAACCGGCATCCTGCAGGTATTTCGCGGCTTTTTCGGATTCCGCCATCGCGCGACCGACCTCGGTATACTCCTCACCGGGCATCGCACCTTCGCAGAAGCCCTTCATCTTCGATTCCACCGAATAGCGCAGCGATACGGGATAATCCTCGCCGCAGGCTTCTTTGATGGCTTTGACCACTTCCACCGCAAAGCGATAGCGGTTTTCAAAATTGCCGCCGTAATCGTCGGTGCGTTTGTTGAAGAATTCGATCGCAAATTGATCGAGCAGATAACCCTCGTGCACCGCGTGCACTTCCACACCGTCGACACCCGCGTCGCGGCAGAGCTTAGCGGTCTTGGCAAACGCCTCAATAATCTCGTGGATCTGCTCCACCGTCATTTCGGGGCATTCGATATCGTGCGCCCAGCGCGACGGTTGCGGGCTGGGGGAGGCAAGCTCGTGTGAGGTGTCGATGATCGGTTTTACCAGCGCACGGGTGAATTTGTTTTTATGTAAGGGAGCGACCAATTCGGTGATCGCCCACGAACGCCCCATGCCGGCGGTCAGCTGGATAAACAGCTTCGCACCCGTCTTGTGGATCTCGTCCATAAACTCCTTGAGCTCGTCGAACATTTTCGGGTTTTGCCACAGCCATTTTCCCCAGAAAGTATCGCGCAGCGGTGCGATGCCGGGAATGATCAGACCGACATTTTCGTTCGCGCGTTCCAAAAACAGCTTCGCCGCTTCCTTGTCGAAATGGCAACCGCCCAGCTCAAACCAGCCGAACAGCGGGGTGCCGCCCATGGGGCACATCACAATGCGGTTTTTGATCTCAACATTACCGATTTTCCACGGCGTAAACAGCGCATCGTATTTCGCCTTCACAGATGATCACACTCCTTTGATTTTTGAGAAAATCTCATACATTTTTATTATACCACAGTGCGTTGAAATGTCAACGAACTGTGCGCGCATTGCGGCAGAGGATTTCGCGGCGCAAAACGGAACGGAGTACAGGTTTGCTCTTGCATTTTTTTCTATACATGCTATACTTAAACTGTAAGAATATCCGCGAGAGGAGGCGCGTCATGAGCGCCTATATTTTACAAAACGGTGCGCCTGCCGATATGGCGGTGCGGCAGGAGAAAGAACAACGGTGTTACGCACTGCTTGATCGCCTCGGTATCGCTTACGGTCGTATCGACCACGAGCGCACGGACACGATGGATGCGTGTGCGGCGGTGGACGAAGCGCTCGGCGCGATGATCTGCAAAAATTTGTTTCTCTGCAATCGGCAGCAAACGGCGTTCTATCTGTTGATGATGCCTGCCGACAAGCCGTTTAAAACCAAAGAGTTATCCGCGCAAATCGGCTCGGCGCGGCTGTCGTTTGCGTCGGCGGAAGCGATGGAGAACTATCTCGATATCACGCCCGGCTCAGTGAGCGTTCTCGGCTTGATGAACGATATCGACAACGCCGTGACGCTGCTTGTCGATGAGGATTTGCTCAAAAGCGACACCGTCGGCTGTCATCCGTGCGTGAATACCTCGAGCCTGAAAATCGGCACGACGGCGTTGTTTGAAACGGTTGTCCCCGCCATGGGACACACGATGCGCACCGTTCGATTGACGGGCGAAGCGTAAAGGAGGCACGGCACCATGGCAATTCCCCGCAGTGAGCATCCGCGCCCGCAGCGGATGCGTGAAAACTGGCAAAATCTAAACGGCGAATGGCAGTTCGCCTTTGACGAAGCGCGCAGCGGCAAGGCGCGCGGACTGTATAAAGAAGGCGTGCCTCTTGACGGCACGATCACCGTACCGTTTTGCCCCGAAAGCACGCTTTCGGGCATTGGTCACACCGATTTTATAAGCGGCGTGTGGTATAAACGCACCGTGACACTTTCGCCGCATGACGGACGCACGCTTCTTCATTTCGGTGCGGTGGATTACGGCTGCGAGGTGTTTGTGAACGGCGTGTCGGTCGGCACGCATGAGGGCGGTTTTTCTTCATTTGAATTTGATATCACCGATGCGGTGCGCGAAGGAAACAATGAAATCGCGGTGTTCGCATGGGATGATACCCGCGATACCATGATCCCCTCGGGCAAGCAATCGGCGGAGTTTCATTCGTGGGGCTGCTTTTACACCCGCACAACGGGCATCTGGCAAACCGTGTGGCTGGAATTTGTGCCGAAAAGCTATATCACCGATGTCGCTTTCGTGCCGCACATCGCGACCCGCTCGGTCACTATGCAGGCGGATGTGTGCGGCAAGGCGGATTTGCATATTGCTGTCACCTACGGCGGCAAACCGATGGGCGAGGCGACCGTCGATCACGCGACGGGGCATGTGGAATGCACCGTGCCGCTCGCCGAAGAGCATTTGTGGGAAATCGGCAACGGACGGCTTTACGATGTGACGCTGACCTTCGGCGACGATACGCTCGTCAGCTATTTCGGTCTGCGCGAGGTCGGTTTCGACGGCATGCGCTTTATGCTCAACGGCAAAAGCGTGTTTATGCGCCTTGTTCTCGATCAGGGCTTTTATCCCGACGGCATCTACACCGCGCCCACCGATGAGGCGCTGAAAAAAGATATCGAGCTATCGCTCGCGCTCGGTTTTAACGGTGCGCGATTGCATGAAAAGGTGTTTGAGGAACGCTATTTGTACCATGCGGATCGCGTCGGGTATATCGTTTGGGGCGAATATCCCGATTGGGGCCTTGATTATATCCGCCCCGCGCATGCGTGTTGTTTGCTTCCCGAATGGCTCGAGGTCATTAAGCGCGATCGCAGCCACCCGTCGATCATCGGTTGGTGTCCGCATAACGAGACATGGGATCGCGACGGCAAAAAGCAGGATAACGACAGTATCGCGCTGATCTATCGCGTGACCAAAGCGGTCGATCCGACCCGCCCGTGCATCGATACCAGCGGCAACTATCATGTGCAGACGGATGTGTTCTGCTTGCATGATTACGATCAAGATCCCGCTGTGTTCAAAGAGCATTATGACCGCTTCTCTGTTGACGGATTTCCGCACGATCGCTTTGCCGATCGCCAAACCTACCGCGGTGAGCCCGTGTTTATCAGCGAATACGGCGGCATCGCCTGGAACACGCAGGATAACGGCTGGGGCTACGGCGACGGCCCGAAAACCGAAGAAGAATTTTACGAGCGCTATCGGGGACTGACCGATGCGCTTCTCGATAATCCGTTTATGTGCGGTCTGTGCTATACGCAGCTCACCGATGTGGAGCAGGAACAAAACGGATTGTACACATATCACCGCGAACCGAAATTCGATGCGGCGCGACTGAAGGCAATCATGAGCCGCAAGGCGGCGATTGAGTGATTGTAATATTATCGCAGCAAGGGGCGGCATAGGCATATGTCGCCCCTTGATTTATGATTTGGAAAATTTTTCAGCAAATGTGCAATAAAAGACGATACGAACGCGTTATATAAGCAGAAAGGGTGAGAACTGTGCTGATTATGGCAGAAACTATGGCGCAATCATCGCGCACGGGCGTTTTATCGGCGGGTGTATGGATCCGACAGATCGCCGAGGGTGATACCGGTGCATTGGATGCGTTGTACGAAGCGACGCATGTTGCGTTGTACGGGTATATTTTGTCTTTTCTCAAAAACGAATATGATGCACAGGATGCCCTTCACGATTGCTATATGGCTGTCGCACAGCACGCCATATCCTATCAAGATGAAGGAAAACCAATGGCGTGGATGTACACGATTGCGCGCAATCGCTGTATGCAGGTATTGCGCGAGCGCCGCAAGACGATGGATATTGCCGATGAGGAGCCGCTGTGGTCGGCACCGGCTCGTCCCGATCTGGCGGTGGATGACCGCGCGGTGTTAACGGTGTGTATGAACGGATTGTCCGGTGAAGAACGCCGAATCGTGCTGATGCATGTTTTGGCAGGATTTCGTCATCGTGAGATCGCGGAATTTATGTGGAAGAGTGGTAATGCACCCAAAATCATCATAAATCAAG